>JANTGB010000015.1 GCA_024763115.1 Desulfobulbaceae bacterium
GGTTCTTCCGACCTGATGCGCTGCCTGTCCTCCGACGGTACTGTTTTTGATACCGATAACCCCGATGTTTCCCTTCCCTGGTGGACCACTCCTACCGACTACGCTGTCGGCTATGCTGATTCCGACAAATGCGGTAGCGATGCCGGGCCTTACAAGGTCAGTGATACTGAGCATAAATGCCACGACCTTGTTCGCCTGACCTATAGTGGGGAGACAGGAAACCGCGTCGGCATCACCACCGGTCGATATGACTTCTGGGCTTCCCAGTGGCTCTACTACGACGCTGCCGAGCTTGTTGCTCAAGGTTCCACCGATGTAGTTGCCGATCTTATTGCCTTTGCCGGCGACTCCGGTAACCTTGATGCCTATCTGCCCGCCAAGGCTGATTTCTGGGCCACTGATGATGTTATGAACGTAACGAAAGACAGTGACACTAAGATCCCGCGTGTGAAGTAATTCGCTTTAGATAAAGCGCGATAATGTTACCTGAAAAGCCGGGGCCCCGTGCCCCGGCTTTTTTTTAGGTGTCACGCCCAGGGTGACTGTCCCGGGAGTTTGCGCAGCAGGTACTAACACCTTTGACGGTAATATTTTTTAGAACGGCATAAGTGCCTTGGAGTTAATTTCCCGTAAATAGTCATAAAAATAGCTCTCAATTTTTTGTTTTTTATGACGGCTTTTCAGGAGTAAGGCACTAAATTAAGCGGGAGTAAAAAAAATATGAATGATGCGGGGAGAAAGTATTGTCTGTTTTTCGTTTTTTTGATTTTTTTGTTTCTGGGCGGCTGCGCCGGGCGGCAGCAACCGCCTGTTGCCCCTGGAGACCGGCTGCTGGTCGATTACAAATGCTTTACCGGCGGCGGTGAACTCGCGGCCTCGACCTTTGCCGAAAACAAGGAGGAAAAATCGCCGATCTTTCGCAGGATGATCCGGCCTGGTCCTGTGAAACTGACTGCCGGGCCAACGCCGGAATGTCCTGATTGTAACAAGTTTGAACGAAGTTTTCTCCAGGTGCTGCACGAGGTGATGCAGGAAGAACTGGCAGGCGGAAACGCTGATGAGCAGCTCCATCTCGTTCTGCGTACCAACGAACTTCTGGCTGATGAGGCTGAGGGCACCATTACCCTGCCGCGCCGGGATTTTCGCAAAAGACAAAGAATTGTCCAAAAGGAGCCGCTGGAAAAAAGGCTGGGCCGACCCCTTGAGCCCGGAGACATAATTTCCTCCACTGAGCCTGATATTTTTTCCCTTAAGGTAATTGACATAAGGTTAGACAAGGCACTGGTCGAACTGCTGCCCGAAAGCCGGAAAATTTTCCGCACACCCTTTGGGGTGGCCGATGTCACGGAAACCGACAAGGGGTTTGAGCTCTACATCCGGCCGCAGACAGGGTATCTTGTCAAATCCGGGGGCTGGATAGGCCGGCTGGTGGACTTTGATGACGAGACCATGCTTTTTGATTACCGGCATCCCTTTGGCTATGAGGAGTTGCAATGTGATGTATGGGTGCGGCAACCGGTTACGGATACCGAGGTCGGCGTTCAGGCACCTACCCCATGAGCAGTTACTGATAATCTTGTAGACCCTCTTTATCCTGTCCGGAAAAATTCGCCCGAAGTCCGCTAACATAATCCTAAAAAAAACTTAACATTTCTCTAAAATAGATGCGCTAATAATTGTTGTCTTCTCATTCTTTGCCGAAAATTTCGCCAAAGGCATTAAAGAGCGTGAAACAATGATCAGGATAAAGCGTAAAAAAATATGGGCGGGAGAATGCAGGGCCCGGATAACGGGTCTTGCCGCCCTTTTAATAATATCACTCCTGCTTCCCCTGCGGGGCTGGGCCCGGGACAGCGGAGACGAGCCTCTTTTTACTGTTCGCGGCTATGAGCTGAGCGGGAATACCCGGATCGATACCGAGGAGCTGCTTGAGGTGGTTTCCGTGTTTACCGGCGAGAACAAGAGCAGCAATGACGTGGAAAGGGCGCGGGAGGCCCTGGAAATACATTATCAGACCAGGGGTTATCCGGCTGTTATGGTCAACATCCCGGAACAGACCGTTGACTCGGGCATTATCAGGCTCGAGGTTGTTGAGAGCCTGATCCGAATGGTACGGGTGACCGGCAACAGATACCATACCATGGAAATGATCCGTGACCGCCTGCCTTCCCTTACTCCGGGAACTGTTCTCTATGTGCCGCTCTTGAAAAAGGAACTAAACCTGCTTAACCGCAACCGGGACTTGAAGGTGGCTCCGGTGCTTGCTCCGGGCCGGGAGCCGGGCACCATTGACGTTGAGCTTAAGGTCAGGGACAGGCTGCCCCTCCACGCCTCCCTGGAGCTCAGCGACCGTTACAGCGCCGATACTACCCGCTATCGCTTGAACGGCTCCATCAGTTACGACAACCTCTGGCAGAAACAACACTCTCTGTCCTTCCAGTATCAGACCGCGCCGGAAAAGACGGACGAGGTCCAGGTGGCCTCCCTCTCCTATATGCTTCCCGCCCCCTGGGATGTCGAGGACATGCTGGTCTTCTACGGGGTTCTCTCGGACAGCAATAACTCTTTCGGCGACGGCTTCACTGTTCTCGGCAGCGGTAACGTCTTCGGGATTCGCTGTATTGTCTCCCTGCCCGGATATGGACAATACAGTCATAACCTGAGCATCGGCATTGATTACAAGGATTTTGACGAGGAACTCGGCATAGGGCCGGGAACCGAACCTGTCTATACGCCCATTACCTATATGCCCCTGGTTTTTTCCTACAGCGGATCGCGGCCGGATGACTATGGCCTTAACCAGTTCAGCGCCGGTCTTAATTTTTCCGTCCGGGGACTGGTAAGCGATCAACGGCAATTCGAGGTCAAGCGTTATGATTCCCGGGGAGATTTTCTTTACCTGACTCTGGGGCTGGAAAGATACCAGAAAATGTTCCGGGATATCGGCCTCTATCTCAAGGCGGACGGCCAGGTGGCCAGTGAGCCGCTTATCTCCAATGAGCAGTATTCGGCCGGAGGAATGACCAGCGTGCGCGGTTATCTGGAGAGTGAGAAAACCGGCGATAACGCCCTCCATTTTACTGCGGAAATTTCCCGGCCGGTGGCGGAAATCCCTATGCCCCGGCAGACATCGCTGTCGCTGACCCCTTATATTTTTTACGATTATGCCGGCCTTTACACCAAAAATGCCCTGGAGGGGCAGGATAAATCAAGCGTGCTGAGCGGGACAGGATGCGGTCTGCGCGGGGAGCTGGGCAATCATGTTAAATTTGAGACAGTCTGGGCCGTGGCTTTAGATGACGCGAGTCACACTGAAAGCGGTGATCAACGTATGCATTTTCTGGTTCGTTTTGAGTTTTAAAAAATCTCCCGCCCCCGGCTTTTCCGGAGGTTAATGATGAAAATCAATGGTAACGGCATAAAAAAGATTTACAGATCCCTGGCTCTTTCTCTGGGCGGCCTGGCCCTGATTTTACCGGCCACGGCCAAGGCGGCCACCAACGCGCCCCCGGTATTTTTCGGGTCCAGGGCCAACTATACCCGTTCAATATCCTCTTTTGTCCTGCCGGTTCCCAGGGCCGGGGGGGGGTGGCAAAACTGCGATTACGCCCTGGACAGCTCCATAAACAAAATGACGGTCAGCCAGGACGGCAGAAACGCGGTAGCGGAATGGAACAGCTTTGATGTGGGGGAAAAGGCCTGGGTTTATTTCAACCAGAAGGGCAATACCGACTGGAAGATACTTAACCGCATTTATGACGTCAACCCGAGCCGGATTTTCGGACGGGTAACCGGGGACGGCTCGGTCTATCTTATTAATCAGAACGGTATTCTCTTTGGCAGGGGGTCGTCGATTAATGTCCACAGCCTGGTGGCCTCGGCCCTTAATGTTGACAATAATGATTTTCTCGATCAGCAACAGGACACGGCGCTTAGTTTTACCATGGAAAACTATGCCGGATTGAATAACTGGGATTCGAATAACAGCATAATCAGTAATGAAGGCGAAATAAGCGTTGAACTGATAGATGGTGAGAAGGTAATCCGCAACGGTTCGGTCTTTCTCATGGCCCCGCACGTGGAAAATTCCGGTACTATTGTCGCCCCCTTTGGCCAGGTTGCCCTGGTGGCGGCTGATGAGGTTCAGCTGGAACAGGATACGACCCCGGAATACACCAACGAAAAAATAATCCGGCTGACAGGTGATGCCGGGTACGCAGTTAACCGGGAACAAGGAAAAATCGTCGCCGACAACGGCCTGGCCGGCCTTTACGGCGCAGTGGTCAACCAGGAGGGCTTGATCCGTTCAGTGACCTCGGTCTACCATCGCGGCCGCATCCAGCTGCGGGCCTCGGAAAAAATAACAACCGGCATAAAGAGCGAGACCCTGACCCCGGTCACGGATTCGCCGGAGCCGACCGGCAAGAGCTATGAACATAAAGGCGGTGAGATCTACCTGGCGGGCCTGGATCCGGCGGAAGGGCCGAACAGGGCTTATACCGGAGAAATTGTTCATCAGGGGCTCATCTATGCCCCGTCCGGCGAGGTGCTGATGAGGAGCAGCGGCGATATCACCCTGGGCGACCAGTCCCTGATAGACGTGGCCGGTCTGTGGAGCAATCGCTCGGCTGATGCCTTATGGTTCACCCAGGAGATGAACTCGGCCCAGCTCAAGGACGATCACCTCCAGAAAGACGGTATATTCTACCGGCATGAGGTGACGGTAAACGAGCTTTTCGGCAGCACTATCGGAGATTTCGCCGACACCTATGCCAATGCTGAAATGACCAGCCGCCAGAAGGCCTCCAGGGGCGGTTCGGTAAGTCTGCGCGCCCTTGGCGGCCATATTGATATCAGGCAGGGAGCAAAAATAGATATTTCCGGCGGCGGCCATTTCAACGCCGGTTCCGCCGGCAGCATGACCAAAGTGGTCTACGGTAACAAGGTTATAAATATCAGCGAGGCCCCTGCCGAACTATCCTATGAATATTTCGTTGATTATTATGAAAAGACTCATGAGCGCTATAGGGTGACGGATGTTTTCAAGGGTATCTATTACGGCGGCAACCTGCCTCTCTATGATTATCTCGGCGCCCACAAGGAGGGGCATGATGCCGGCAGCCTGGAGATCATTGCCAAGAGCTTTTCCTTTAACGGCTATCTGCTGGCCGGTATAGAGATCGGCCCTTATCAGAGTTACGGCTTTTCCGCTTTTGATCAAAACGGGGACGGTAAAATCGCTGATGATGAAAGGGTCATTAAGGTAAACGGCAAAGAAGTCACCGAGAAACAGAGGCGGCCCGCAGGAGGCAGGCTGACTATCGGCGGTGACGGCGACGGTGAACTTACCCGCAACATCGAAGAGGCTGATTACGTCAATGAGGTAATCATCACGGCCGGGAAAGATGAGGCCGGGGCTACCGACCCCGACTTCGACTACCGGATCAGCACCCTGCCTGCCGAGGTTATCAGCAACTCGGGCGCAGGTTATGTTGAAATCAAGAGCAATTACCGGATCAGCGTGGCGCCCGGGGCACTGGTTGAGATGGAGGCCGGGGCAAGACTCAGCCTGACCTCCCGCCGTATTGATCATGAGGGAGCCGTCAGCATACCATCAGGCAAGGTTACCTTTACCGTCAGGGAAAACTCAACAACATTTCCCGATAATACCGACTATTTTCTCGATTTTAACGAGCTGCTTTATCTGGAGGAAAAGAGCCGTATTGATGTCTCCGGCGAGCAGCTGGACAACTGGTCGGCTGTTTTGGCCGGCGAGGAGCCCGACCCGGCGGTAATGAAGGACGGCGGCGCCATTGTTCTGCAGGACACATCGAAAAAGTATGGCGCTTACAGGAACGGCGATCCTGATCAGGATATTGAAGTGGGAGAGGGGGTAATAGTGGCCGAATCAGCGGTGCTGGATGTCAGCGGCGGCTATGAGATCACCGAGGGCGGTAAGGTAACCCCCGGCAACGGCGGCGCGATAAGCATTTCCGGCAGCAATGTGGTGCTGGCCGGCGAGCTGCGGGGCCATAGTTTGGCAGGCGCCGAGGGCGGTACTCTTTCCCTGACCGCCGGGAGAATAGATATTGTCGGGGGAGAGTCCGCCTCCCTGGCGCTGGGCAGGCTGGTGGCCGCCGAACTGCAGAATAAGGTATTGGCAGACTCTCTGGAAGAAGCCGGGCTGCAGGAGGATTTTGACCAGCTTATCACCCTGCTGCAGGGCGGCATTACCGAGGAATCCCTTGCCGCACTCGAGGCCTTTCCGGCCGGAGCCTATCTTGACGGCGGCGAAGAGATCAACGATCTTCTGGCCAGGGGCCGGCTCTATCTCTATGAAAGGCGGCAGTATGAAGACGTTTCCCAACCCTTTGCCGCCCTGGCCGCCTATCTTGACCAGGATCAACTATCGGCTGCTGCTCCCTTAACAACCTCTTGGCCGTCCTTTACTGAAGAGGGCAGGACAAACGATACGAATTTTCTCCTGCCTCCGGAATCGAGCGGCAGGGGATTGATTATAAATGAAGACGCATTTCGTCAATCAGGTTTCAGCCACCTGTCCTTTAACGCGGGGGGAGAGATCACTATTGCCGACAATGTCTACCTGGTTCCCAGCCTTACCAGACTTTCCCCGCCTAATTTGGCTCAGCAGATTGCCAACCCGCTCTATCCGGGTGAATATTATGAGGAAATACCTTACCTTTACGGGCCTGGTTCATTAAGTTTTTCCGCTGGTAATTTCAGCGCCTCCAAGAGCAGTTCACTGGTTGTGCATCCCGGGGGAACAATTAACATTGAGACATCGAATGACCTGCGCCTTGACTGTGTTGTTGAGGCGCCGGCAGGCGTTATCAATGTTTCCGCAGTTGACCTCGTGCTCGGCTCCACGGCCCGGCTGCTGGCAACCGGTTATAATGTGCCGGCCCGGGAAAAGGAGTATGACCGGCTGGACATCACCTATACCCCTCTTGACGGCGGCAGGATTTCTTTGGTCGGCAGCGACCTGCTCATCGAAAAAGGGGCGCTTGTCGATGTCTCGGGCAGCCGGCCGGTGATAACGGAATATTACTCCGGTCGGGGCGATTCCCGTCTGGCAGGCAGGGAAGATTATTATGTCGGCGTTAGAGGGGCCGGAGCGGCGGGCTCTATCTCCCTGGAATATCAGGGCTCCCTTGATGTTGCCGGTGACCTGGCGGCTGATTCTTATCTTGCCGGTCTTGTCAACGGCTCATTGACCATTGTCAGGTCAAACCCCTATGAAGGCCTGCGAATAACCACGGAACTCCTCGATATTTTCCGGGACAATGATTTTTACGGCTGGATCATGGGCAGCTCACACAGTTTGCTTTTCGAGCAAAATCTCGATTTCAGCCATTACGGTAGCGTCACCCTGGACAGCCCGACCCTGGTGGCGGCAAGCGGCGCCGAGGTCAAGATTAACGCCCATGAACTTTTCCTTGACTCCAGCCGTTATCCGGCCGGATACGGCAGTGGTTCGATCCTGTATGCGGATAATCATCGCAACGACTCTCAGGAGATGGGCACCTTTACCCTGTCCGGCGATTATCTGGATGTCAACGGTATGATCAAGTTTGATAATACTGTTGAGGCGAAACTCTCCTCAGCCCACGATATCAGGCTCTCGGACCGTTTCTATGTTGATGACCCGGATGAATCACGATACTACTTCTTTGCCGGTTGGCTGGCCAACCCGTCAGGCAGCCTTACCCTTGAGGCCGAGAGAATCTATCCGACCTCGTTAAGTGATTTTATCCTCTATGCCGGAGACACCCTGACCACCCTGCCGGCCGGCAACCGGGTAAGCGATAATATCATCTATTCGGCCGGCTCCAGCCTGACCCTTATTGCCAACCGGGTCGATCATCAGGGTTATGTGGCCGCCCCGCTGGGTTCCCTGTCGTTTATCGGCATTACGGAAGAGTTCATTAACAATAATGCCGAATTTCTCGATTCCCTGGGTCATCATGACAAATCATACAAGATAACGGACGCGGAAGATATTGCGAACAGCTATCTTAATACCCTGATTACGGATTCCCGGGAATTCTTCAACAGGGAGGGAGCAGAGGCCGGGAGCAGAATAATGGTCGGCGCCGACAGCGTCACCACGGTCGCCGGGGCTTCCTGCCTGATAGATTATGGGGAAATAGACGAAAAAGGGGTGTTCTGGACCATTGATCCCACGACAGTGGGCGCTTTTGCAACCAGGAAGCCTGAGGACGTTACGGTCGTGCCGGCAAAGACGATTACCCTGGACGGGGACGAGGTGGTGCTGCGGGAAGGGGCCGACATTGACCTGTCCGGCAGCGGCGGCCTTTTTGCCCATCGTTTTCTGCCCGGTATTGACGGCACCGGAAATCCGCTGTTGCGGAAAAACCAATACCTGCTGGTGCCCGGTTTCGACCTGCCGGGCAGGACAGTTACCATTACCCGCGGCAGCGCCATTGCCGCCGGCACCTACACTATCCTTGAACTTGACGCCGATCATGGCGAAAACGCCAAATTCGCCTTCCTGCCCGGCGCCATGATCCTCATTGATCAAGGCAACAGTTACAAGACTTATGAAAATACCTCGGTGGAAGGGTATGAACTGGTAAGCGGCCTCTTTGGTCACAGCGGGCTGCGGCCTGCCGACCAGAGCCCGACAAGCTTTGCCGTACGTTCCGCCGAAGACGTTATCAATGAAGGCTATTTCGCCCTCAAGAGCATAGTTGCCGGCAAAGGCGGTTCCTTTACCCTGAAGGGCAGGGAATCCCTGGTCACTTCGGTTATTGAAGCGGATATAAACGCCCATCCCCTGGACGGGTTTGCCGGCGGCGCCTTTGCCGTTGCCGCCCGTGAAATTGAGGTGAGTGGTGAAAACGCCGAACTTGACCCTGATTTTACTATTGACGACGAGTTGCCTGCCGGGCTGCGAGGCAAACTCTTCATCAAGGACACCACCTTTTCCGGCAACGGCTTTGCCGACATTGCCATTGGCGATGAAACCATTACCCGCTCCGTGGTATTTAAGGAAAACTCCCTGGTGCGGGGCCGCAATATTACCGTGGCTGCGGGCAGCGGCTATGACGGGGCCGGCAATGAACAGACCGGGCTTATTGCCATGGAGGAGAACTCCACCATTGTCGCCCTGGATGACAATGACTCGTCCGCGACACTTGTCTTCAAGGTGGACTCGGAAGGCGGTTTTGCCGAGGATGACGATGACCATGGCGCTGCTCCGGGTGCCATAGAGCTTGCCGAGACAAGCGTGATCCGTACCGTTAACGCCGTGCTTAGCGCCGATAATATAAAAGTTGGCGGCAATCATAACTTTGCGGTGGATCAATCGCTCTTTTTTGCGACCCGGCGCGTCATCTTTGCCGAAACCGCAGGCCCTGAGCAGGGCCTCTATCTGAGCCAGGCCCAATGGGACGGCTTCGGCGGTATCAGGGAAATAACGGTTAACAGCGCCACCGATATTATTTTCAACGGCAATTATGATTTAACGGCAGACAACCGGCTTACCTTTGACGCCGGGCGTATCGGCGGTTACGACGCTGATACGGTAAGTATCGCCGCCCCTTATCTGGTTCTGCGAAATTCCGGAAACCAGGCCGGGGAGGGAACCGCATGGCTGAACAGCGAGACTGACCTCAGCGGTAACGGCGCAATAACATTTACGGGCGGCAATTTCCTGACCCTGGGACCCGGTGTTCTTGAACTGGACGGTTTCGGCACCGCAATACTTGAGACCAGCGGCGATCTTGCCCTTACCGGCCAGGGGAAATCAAGCGACGGTTCCACTACCTCGTCAATGTTTGATATAAGCGGCGACCTGGTAATTGATGCCGCCAGGGTCACCCTTGCCCCGGAAATTTCCTCCACTTACAACAAAGAGGAAGATCAGTGGGAAATCGATTTGACAGCCGCTGATTTCCATCTCCGTGCCGCAGGCGACCTGACCGTTCATGAGGCGGGAGCCTCGTCTTCCGCCTATACCTTTATCGGCGGGGCGTTGAAAATGGAGGCGGGCGATAAGCTGGTTATGGACGGCCTGATCGACACCATTGCCGGTCGGATCACCCTGGAGGGGCAGGACGTTGTTGTGGGCGGCACGGTAAACGCCGTGGGGTCGGATGAGTATGGCGGCGGAATTTACGTTAACGCCGCTTCCTCCTTTGCCCTGAACAGCGGTGTTTTTGACGTTTCCGCCGGCAGCCGGGGCGATGCCGGTTTTATCTCTATCCGCGCTCCGGAGGCCGACTTGTTCAGCATTGACTCGGCCTCGCAACTGTCGGGCCGTGCCCGGGGCGGTCGGGGCGGCTCCTTTTTCCTGGACGTTACTGATCTGTCCGGCGCGACCGGGTTCATGAGTATTGACGAACTGGCCGCCCTGCTGGGCGACTTCGACCATCGTATCGACCTGCGCAGCCGGCAGAACAACATGATCCTCAACAGCAGCCTGGCGGCCGATTACCTGAAACTCACCGCCGACGGCGGCAGACTGGATATCTACGGCTCCCTGAACGGTTTGAACCAGGGCGTTATAGAGTTAAACAGCGGCAACGATCTGAATCTTTATCAGGGCAGCGTATTGAGTAATGCCGACTCGGTTTATCTCGCCTCCGGCCGGGGCTGGATAAACTTCCTGGAGGGGGCGGAAATCAACCTGGGCGGCGATGATGCCTCCCTTTATATTCGAACGCTTACGGAAAGCGGCGTAAGCGGCATATGCGCCAACCTGAACGGTGCCCTTGTCGGGGTCAATAACATCGATATCTCAGGGGTTCTGCTCTACGAAGACACCACAGTCATTGCCGACGGCGTCCCGGACAGCGGTGACGATTATTTTGCCGATGCCACGGATTTCGGCAACGGGGCGGCGGCGTTGAAAGAAGAAGTAATGAAAAGTCTGGGCTACGTGGATGAAAACGGCAACGCCCTTGCCGCAGAAGAGCTTGAGGCCCTGGGAATAGAGATGCATGTCCGCCCGGAACTGGAAATCCGCAGTGATGCCGATCTTACTGTCACGGGTGAATGGAATTTAGACAGCAAGAAAAACGAGGTATGTTATCCGTATGTCGGCTGTTTCGAACTTGGTGATCCGCTGCCGTGGCTTTTCGGCGGTGAACGGCTCAACCTGACCCTGCGGGCCGCCGCGGATCTGATCGTTGACGGACAGGTTGTCGCCACCCCTACTTCCAACACCTGGGGCAACTATGTTGATGATAACGGGGATAGCGTCAGTTCGTATTATCAATCCGCCTGGGGTAACTATGTAGAAGATTTCAGCGGCGCATCCGCCAATATCAATCTTGTTGCCGGGGCTGACCATTTATCCGCCGACATTATGGCTGTCCGGGGAGACGGCTCCCTGCATTTCGGCGGGGTCGAAGTAAATAATATGTGGCGGGCCGGCATGGTCTACAGTGAAACCGGAGATGTCAGCTTTGCCTCGGCCGGTGATACCATCATTGATCAGGCCCCGGACAATAACTCTTCTTTAAGCGTTACTCCTACCCCGTGGAGTACGGCGGGCCTGCAGGCAAACCTCAGCAGCTACCGCGGCGACATCTCAGGCCGGGTGGGTGGTGATTTAATCGTAAACGGCGTTATACAGAGCGGTTCCGGCAATATTGATATAGATGTGGCCGGCAACCTGGATGTTATCGACAACAGCGGTGCCGTCCGCACCACCGGTCTGGCCGCCGCTCACGGGTATCATGCCTATCAGGACGACAGAAACTACTGGCACATTGATGCCGACATGATGCATTACTATGAGTACGGCGGCGGCGGGGACATAGTCCTGGACGTGGCCGGCAGCGTCAGGGGCGGTTTCAGCGATACCGACTGGGCTGTGTGGTGGGGCGAGGAGGTCGATTCGCCATGGAGCGCCTCCTACCTGTTAACCATTGATGACTATAACCTGAGAACAACGGATGGCGACAGGGTCGAGTCCGCCACCCTGGGCCTTGCCGCCATGGCCGGCGGCAGCCTCAGCATAAAGGCGGGCGGCGATATCAGCGGCCAGGCCGCCACCTTCGGTGCCGGTGATCTGACCCTGCAAAGCGGCTCCAACATTGATGGTCGTTTTCTTAACCGCGACGGCAGGGCTGATATCCATGCCCAGGGAAGTGTGGGCACCGGATACCGGAGGAACGATCTTTTTGATGCCGGGCTTGAGCTTGAACTCGGTGATTCCATCCTCAACATCTCCAGCCAGGGTTCCGTTGATATTCATTCCGTGCAAAGCCCGGCCCCTGATAAGCAAAATATTTTTACCGAGGCCACCGGCGTCAGCCTGAAATCAAACCTCGGCAATGTCAGGATAGCTCCCGGCTCTACCGACAAAATTCCGGTTTTGCCCGGGACATTACAAGTCAACGCTGCCAACGACATTATCTTTTATGCTGCTAATCTGCTGATGGCACCGTCCGGTACCGGTCAGCTGCAACTGACGGCGGGTCACGACATCCTGGGGGCGTACGCGAAAATAGCGGAACATCAGCCGGTGACAATCACCATGGAACAGTATGACCCGGCTACCTACTACGGCCTGCTCAGCAAGCGTACCAAGGACATGCCGGATGCCCCCCTGTATCTTTATTATGATGAGGATGGCCGGAAGGTTGCGGCTGAGCCGGTTGTCATCAGGGCCGGCAATGACATCTCCGACCTGCATTTTAACCTGCCCAGGAGCGCCGACATCTTTGCCGGCGGCAATATCAATGATCTGGAGCTTAAGGCGCAGAATATTCTGGCCACCGACATCACCCGGGTGCGGGCGGTTGGCGATATCATTCTGGGTTCCTATGAGCGGGGCGGTGATAATGCCGTCAACTCCGGTTATCTTCTTGCCGGCCCCGGCGCCCTCTTTGTTCAGGCCGGCGGCGATATTGATCTCGGCACCACCCTGGGAATCCGTACCGTGGCCAACGGTTTTGCCGGCAGATCTACCGATGATTTAAATTCAACCGGCGGCGAGGAAAATATCTGGGCTGACGGCATCCATCCCGGCCTGGATTTCGAGGGCGCTGATATTTACGTAACCGCCGGTCCGGCCGTGGAGCGGCAGGGAGAGCTCGGCACAGCCGACGTGGACGGTTTTTTCGACACCATACGATTATACGGCAAGCTCTTTTCCATGATTCAGGCCAGTGACACCATAGAGGATGCGGTTGCTGCCATGGAGAAGGAGGCAGCCGATACCGCCCCCGGGACAATGGAGAAGGTGATGTCCGCCATTGCGGCCTGTTCCAGCCCTGAGGCGGCAGCCAGGGCCGTGGAAGATCTGGCCCGCGAGGAGGCAATCGGCCCCATGTTCGGTCGCCTGACGCCTGTTGAGCCGGAAGAGGGCGGGCGCGTTATCATGACCCAGTCGCAGATCGCCACCCACTACGGCGGCGACATAAACATCCTGGCAGCCAATGCCATGGATGTCGGTTACAGCTTCTTTTCATCAAATAATGAGGATGCCGGCTATGATTTAAGCGGCGGTATCAAGACCGAGTTCGGCGGCGATATCAACATCTACTCGGTGGGAGACCTGAATGTTAACGAGTCTCGCATCATGACCTGGATGGGCGGTGACATGACCTTCTGGAGTGAGGCTGATATCAATGCCGGCCGCGGCTCGAAAACAGCGGTTAATGCCTCGGGCAATAATTTTACCAGAAAAAATGAAAAAGGAGTTTATGAAATATTTAAAAAACCTTCCGCTTCCGGCTCCGGCATCAGGGCGCTGACCTATGATCCGGACGGGCCCGGCGGGCCGCGGGAGATGCCGGAACCGGGCGATATCTATCTCTTTGCGCCGTCGGGCATTATTGACGCCGGGGAGGCGGGAATTGTCGGGGGCGCTATTTACCTGGCCGCCACCGAGGTATTGAATGCCCGGAATATTACCTTTAACGCCGGAGGGGTAGGGGTGCCGATAGCAGCCGACACCTCCTTGAGCCTGGGGGCGATCAGCGGGGCAGGCAATATCGCCGCCGCCGCCGGCGAGGTAACCAGAAACGTCAGCGGTCTTGACGAGGCAGGGCAAAAGGCCCTTGATCAGGCAGCTGCCCTTACCAAAGACCTGAAACCGCGCTGGGTCGAAGTTAAGGTGCTGGATATAATTGAAGACAAGGGAACAATGAAAGATGAAAATATGTAATATATGTTGGAAAGTTAAAAAGGGACTTCTGGTGTCAATGGCTCTTCTGGTTTTTGTTCTGTCGCTTTCAGTCCCGTCGGCAAAGGCCTGGTGGAATGAGGACTGGCAGTACCGCCGCACCATTGATATCAACACGACGGCAGGCGGAGTTACAACTGCCCTGCAGGGACATCCGCTTTTAATCCGTCTGCACAGCGGCAACTTTGATTTTACCACGGCCGGGGATGACGGGGCTGATCTTCGTTTTATCGGTTCGAACGATACGGAACCCCTGAAGTTTTTTATCGAGTCCTATGATCCGCTCGATGAGCTGGCCTTTATCTGGGTCAAGCCGACAACCCTGCCGGTCGGCGCCGCCACCGTTTATCTATACTACGGCAACCCTGAGGCAGCCCCGGCCTCTGACCCGGCCGGCATATATGACGTGGCTCAGACAGCGGCCTTTCATTTCAGTGAGATGGAGGGACTTCCTCAAGACTCGACCGCGTACGGGAATAATGCCGATGATTTTGTCGGTGCCCAGGGGCTTCCCTCCATTATCGGCAACGGAATTACCCTGAACGGGTCTGACAGAATGATAATTGCCCCTGCGCCTTCCCTGCAGGGGGAAGAGTTTTCCTTTTCCACCTGGGTACGCTCAGGCGAGCCGCTTGACAATGCGCCGCTTCTGCTGCGTGAGGGCGAGGGAGTCAGGCTGAGTGTTCTTATTAACCAGGGCTCACTCCAGGTCGCTCTGGATCATGAGTCGACCATTTATTCCTTCAGTTCCTTTCCTCTTACCCTGAATACCTGGCACCATATTTTCCTTAATCTTGGTGGAGGTAATATTCACCTTTATGTTGACGGCAAGGATGCCGGTTCAACGGAAATTCCGGCTGTTTCTCCAGCAGCGCTTAACGGTAAGCTGCAGATCGGCGGCATGGGCGGAGAAGGGGGCGGTAGATTTTACGGAGAACTGGATGAACTGCATCTGGGCAGTAAAATTCGTTCCAGTGACTGGATCATGTTTTCTCATGCCAATGAAGCTCCCGGCAGCTCCCTGGCCGGCATTGGCCCGGAACAGGTGAGGGAGGGCGGCGGTCTGCCTGTTTTTTATCTCGCCACTATTGCCGGCAATATCTCCATGGATGGATGGATGATTATTGGTATTCTCATGGTGATTTCCGCCATGAGCTGGCTGGTTCTCTTTCTGAAAGGGTATCTTTACCATAACATGCGGGAGGGCAATAAAAAATTTCACCATGATTTTGATGCTCTTTCTGAAGTAGTTCCTCTTGAAGACCTGGATGAAAAATATAAGAATTCCCCTCTCTTCGTGATTTACAAATCGGGAGTCGACTGTCTGAACGGCAGCGAGAAAGGGACAGGCAATTCCGGCGATCCGGCCCTGAACAGAGATCTGCTCAACCATTTCGAGTTCGTTATTGAGCGATCATATATTCATGAGAGTCAGAGGATGAACAACTGGCTGTCAATTCTCACCATGGCTATCTCCGGCGGCCCTTTTCTCGGCCTGCTCGGCACGGTCTGGGGGGTTATGAATACCTTTGCCGCCATGGCCGAGGCCGGAGAGGCCAACATCATGGCTATTGCCCCGGGTGTGGCCTCGGCCCTTGCCACTACGGTTTTCGGACTCATTGTCGCCATCCCCGCCCTGTTCGGCTATAACTATCTGGTTGGGCGGATGAAGGCCATTACCGCTGAAATGAATATTTTTCTGGATGAATTCGCCATTAAGGTGAAATCAACCATGTTTATTAAATAATTACCATAACTGCTCACAGGGTACCGCATATTCGGAGTCTCGCAGGCTCATTTACCTCCGTGATCGTCCGGCTTACGTATGACTGTAAGTGTTCACCAGCACCTCATCTTCGCCCGTTTGGGCCTTCTCGAATAGCACAAGTATGCTTCGAAGTCCCAAACGAACGAATCTAAGGCACTGG
>JANTGB010000016.1 GCA_024763115.1 Desulfobulbaceae bacterium
GCATTGTAATGTTCCGGCACCAGATCCATACCCACTACCTTTTCTCCCTCATCAAGATTAAACAACTTAACCCCTTGCGTATTGCGACCGATTATCCGGTTATCGGCCATGCTCATCCTGATAATCTTACCGCTGTTGGTAATCAGCATAATCTCATCATCATCCTTTACCTGGAGAGCGCCGACCAGTTTGCCGTTTCTTTCACTGGCCTTGATGGCAATAACACCTTTGCCGCCTCTCTTGATCAGGCGATATTCTTCCACCGGACTTCTCTTGCCGAAACCGTTTTCCGTTACCACCAGAATTGACTCGGTTGAAGCCAGAACCAGAACCCCGATCAGATAATCTTCCTCGCCTAATTTTATCCCCCTGACTCCGCTGGCCATCCTACCCATGGCCCGCACATCGCTTTCTTTAAAACGAACAGCCATGCCATTATGGGAAACCAGGAGTATCTCGTTTTTACCACTAGTCAACACCGCAGAAATAATCTCATCATCATCACGGATTGTCAGGGCGATTTTGCCCATACGGCGGGGCCGGTCAAACTCCTGTAAAACGGTCTTTTTAACAATTCCCTTTTTAGTGACCATCATGATAAAACATTCTTCATCATCGCTTATTTCAAAGCTCTTGACAGGTAGAATGGCAGCCAGTTTTTCTCCTTCGCTCAGCTCCAGCAGATTAACAATAGCCTTGCCCCTGGCAATACGGCTGGCCTGGGGAATCTGGTAGACCTTGCGCCAGAACACCTTGCCGAGATTGGTAAAGAACAAAAACGTATCATGGGTTGAGGCCAGGTAAAGATGGCTGACATAATCCTCTTCCGTGGTCTTTATTCCCTTGACTCCCTTGCCGCCCCTCCGCTGGGAACGGTAAAGATCAACCGGATTTCGTTTTATGTAACCGTCATGGGTGACTGTCACCACCATTTCTTCCTGCTGAATCAGATCTTCAGGCAATATTTCATCCGGGGCCTCGATTATTTCAGTGCGCCGGTCATCACCATACTGTTCTTTTATCTGGGTGAATTCTTCCCTTATTATCTGCAGAACCAGGGATTCATCAGCCAGAATTTCCTTAAATCTGGCTATCTTTTTTAATAATTCTTCCAGTTCACCGATAATCTTGTCCCGTTCCAGTCCGGTCAACTTCTGGAGCCGCATCTCCAGAATTGCCTGGGCCTGAATTTCCGAAAGCTCAAAACTACTCATCAGACCCTGTCTGGCCTCATTGGGATTTGCCGAGGCCCTTATCAGGGCGACAACTTCATCAAGATTGGTTATTGCTATTTTCAATCCTGAGAGAATATGGGCCTTTTCCTCGGCTTTTTTAAGATCAAAGGCAGTGCGCCGATAAATTACTGTCTTGCGGTGAAGAAGGAAATATTCAAGAATCTGCTTTAAATTAAGAACTTCCGGCTTATTATTGACAATGCTGAGCAGAATTATGCCATAGCTGCGCTGCAGCGGGGTCATCTTGTATAGCTGGTTTACCACCACCTCCGGCACTTCATCCTTTTTCAGATCAAGAACAATCCGCATGCCATGGCGGTCTGATTCATCCCGTACCTCGGCAATGGAATCTATGCGCTTATCCTTAACAAGGCGGGCTATTTTCTCCACCAGCACCGCTTTATTCTGCTGATAGGGAATTTCAGTGATGATTATTGATTCCCGTTTCTTTTTATTTTTTTCAACATGATGCCGGGAACGCAGCAGGATACTGCCCCGTCCGGTTTCATAGGCCTCTCTTATTCCGGCCCTGCCGCAGATAAAGGCGCCGGTAGGAAAATCAGGGCCGCTGATATATTCCATCAACTTGCTTACCGTGATATTGGGATCATCAATCATGGCCATCAGGCCATCCATAATCTCGTTAAGATTATGAGGCGGTATATTGGTGGCCATGCCCACCGCAATACCGGCGGAACCATTAATCAGCAGGTTGGGAATTTTAGCCGGAAAGACAACCGGCTCGCTTAAGGAATTATCGTAATTAGGAACAAAATCAACTGTATCTTTCTCTAGATCAGCAATCATTTCCTGATCTATCCTGGTCATCCGCGCTTCAGTGTAACGCATGGCTGCCGGTGAATCGCCATCCACGGAACCAAAGTTACCCTGGCCGTCCACCAGGGGATAACGCAGGGAAAAATCCTGGGCCATCCTGACAATGGTATCATAGGCTGCGGTATCGCCGTGAGGATGATACTTACCAATTACATCACCAACTATACGGGCTGATTTAAGATAGGGCCGGTTATGATAATTATTCAGTTCCCGCATGGCAAAAAGAGCCCGCCGGTGTACCGGCTTCAGGCCGTCCCGCACATCCGGCAGGGCCCGGCCTATTATGACGCTCATGGCGTAATCAAGATATGATTTACGCAGCTCTTTTTCTATGGAAATAGTTGGTGACTGTTCTTCTTGTTCCGTCATCTAATAAAAACCTCGTTATCTTTTCCGGAAATATTTTTTATCGCCTGCAGGCAGGCTCCTACGGGATGTCTCAGGTATATTGCAGGTTGGGTTAAGGCGGTTAACGTGCACGAATTTTTTGAGTGATCCCTTAACCCAACCTACCATGTATATCAATTAGATGCGTAGGGTGCGTATCACGCACTATTTCTGGTTCCGGCATCATTTTTTTGGTGCATGATATGCACCCTACACCTGATCGCGAAAAAATTCTGTGCCCTGTGAGAAGTTACTCTTTGCCTATATATCCAGTTCGGAAACTTCCAGGGCATGGTCATTAATAAATTCCCGTCTTGGTTCAACCTTATCTCCCATCAGGGTGGTAAAAATATCATCGGCATTTTCCGCGTCTTCAATTTTTACCTGGAGTAAAATACGCTGTCCGGGATCCATGGTAGTTTCCCAGAGCTGTTCGGGATTCATCTCACCCAAACCTTTATAGCGTTGCAGGGAACTGCCCTTGAATGATTCCTTTTTGATTTCTTCAAGCAGTTCCTGCCAGTCAGCCGCTTTTTTTTCACTGCTTCTGGTTTTAATTACAAAAGATGTACTTAAAAATATCCTTATCCGGGGAAAAAGATTTATGGCTGAGCGGTATTCCGGGATAAGAGGAATCTTCGGGCCAATGGTGATTATGGTATGGGCCTTATCCTTGAAGGCGGCATCAAATTCATAACAACTGGGTTTCCAGCGACATGGCCTGATATTGCCCAGGATAAGATTTCTGCCGACAAGTTTTTCCCGCAGTTCCCTGACAAAAATTTCATCTTTAAATTGATCCGCTGTTTTAATCTCTTCATCAAGGAGAAAATTTACCATATCCAGCCAGATGTTCATTCTCTGTAAATAATCAACAATGCGTTTATAATTGGAAAGATCATGGAGAACAGACACCATTTCATCTTTTTCAATTGACCTGCCGTCGGCCGGTTGCACAACCAGCAATTCACTGGCGCGATTAAAAAAATACTTATTTAATTCATTATCATCAGCAAAAAACCGCTCTTTCTTGCCTCGGCCTATTCTATACAGGGGAGGCTGGGCAATATAAACATATCCATCTTCAATCAATGCCTGCATCTGCCGATAAAAAAAGGTCAGGAGCAGGGTACGGATATGGGCGCCGTCAACATCAGCATCAGTCATGATGATTATTTTATGATAACGCAGTTTTTCCTTTTCAAAATCATCCTTTCCTATCCCGGCGCCAAGCGCGGCAATTATCTGTTTTATTTCTTCACTGGCCAGAATCCGGTCAAAACGGGCCTTTTCCACATTCATTATCTTGCCGCGTAAAGGCAAAATCGCCTGAAATGCCCTGTCTCTGCCCTGTTTGGCGCTGCCCCCGGCACTGTCACCCTCGACCAGAAAAATCTCCCTTTCCTCAGGTTTTTTGGATTGACACTCGGCCAGCTTGCCGGCCATGAGCAGATCAAGGCCGGAACCCTTTTTGCGGGAAAGTTCCTTGGCCCGGCGCGCCGCTTCCCGAGCCCTGGCTGCGTCAACCGCCTTGGACAGTATCTTTCGGGCTATCTGGGGATTCTGTTCAAGATAAATGGATAATTTTTCATTGCAGATTGATTCAACAATTGATTTAACTTCACTGTTACCGAGCTTAGTCTTGGTCTGCCCTTCAAACTGGGGATTAGGCACCCGGACGGAAAGTACGCAGGTTATGCCCTCGCGAACATCATCACCACCAAGCTTTGCCTTTAGATTTTTGGGTACAACATCATCACTGGCATAGCGGTTAATACACTTGGTTAAAGCACCGCGAAAACCAGCCACATGGGAACCGCCTTCCCTGGTATGAATATTATTCACAAAGGTAAAAAGCCGCTCTGAAAAACCATCAAAATACTGAAAGGCTATTTCCACCTGGACATCATCCTTTTCACCAGAAAAATAAATCGGTTTCGGATGAATAATTGTTCTCTTGCGGTTTAAATATTCCACATAGGAAACAATGCCGCCCTTGTAGTGAAATTCATCATCAGCCCCGCTTCTTTCATCTTTTAAAATAATTTTGACGTTTTTATTTAAAAAAGCAAGTTCGCGGAGACGGGACTGAATTATCTCATATTGAAAGGTTGTGGTTTCGGTAAAAATTGACCTGTCCGGCTTAAATCTTATTTTTGTCCCGCTTTTACTGGTCTCGCCGATAATTTTTACATCACTTTCTTTAATGCCGTATTTATAAGTTTGATAATAAACCTTGCCGTCTCTTCTCACCTCGGCTGAAGCTTCTTCACTTAAGGCATTTACCACGGAAACACCAACCCCGTGCAGACCGCCGGAAACCTTGTAGGTGGAATGATCAAATTTTCCCCCGGCATGCAGAGTACACATGACTAGTTCAAGGGCTGATATTTTTTCGGTTGGATGTTTTTCCGCCGGAATACCACGGCCGTTATCTTCAACGGTTACGCTGTCATCCTGGTGAAAAGTTACCTTTATAACAGAGCAGTGTCCGGCTAACGCCTCATCAATACTGTTATCTACAACCTCGTAAACCAGATGATGCAGACCTTCGATACTGGTGTTGCCGATATACATGGAAGGCCGTTTTCTAACGCCCTCAAGCCCGGTTAATACCTTAATCTGGCCGGCTCCGTATTTATTCTGTTCTTTGCTCACTAAAGGTTTTCCTCTGATGTTTAATTGTATTTATGTAACTGCTCACAGGGGCAGGATCGCTATGCGCACCTTCCTGTTTATTACTTCTCTATATCTCCATTGGCATAATAATACAGACAAAATCAGGATCAAGTTCCGACTCGACAAGACATGGACTTTCTTTGGAAGAGATAAAAATTTTTATTTTTTTACTTTTCATTATCTGCAGGGAATCAATAAAATATCTGCTGTTAAATCCCACTGAAATAGGATCAGCCGGGAAATCTACGGCAATTTCTTCTTTAGCGTCACCCACATCCATACTCTCTGATGAAAGAAGAAGTTTATCTTTTTCCAGATTGAATTTAATTATATTAAATTCATCTTCAGCAAAGAGACTCATTCTCTTGACAGAAGAAAGTAGTAATATTCTATCTATCTCAAAATAAATGTCCCTGTTGATAATATTAATTATTGACTTAAACTGGGGAAAATCTCCATTCATCAAACGGATAATATAAAGGGTGTCATCTGTTTTAAATACCGCCTGTTTTTCTTCCACTCCGAATAAAATTGTTTTTCCTTCATTTTCATCGCATAATTTTCTTACTTCCTGCATTCCTTTATGAGGAATAATTATTGTATTATCAAGCTGCAACTTATCTATATCACCTTCAATTTCCTGTTTCATAAGAGAAAGACGATGACCATCGGAAGAAACAAAATTAAGATATTTTGTTCCATTTTCTTCAACTTTTTCAATAAGAATACCGGTCAGGGTAAATTGACTTTCATTGTCATGGGCAACTGAAAAAATAGTTTTATTTATTAAATCAAGCAGGGTTTCACCGGCTATTTTTGCTACATTTTCTTCATCATGTTCGGGAAAAACCGGAAATTCATCACTTTCCATACCAGCCAGGCGAAAAAAACTGGAATCATCTGTTATTTTTGCCCAGTTATTTTCCATTATTTCCAAATGAATATGATCTGAACTCAATTCTCTGATAATTTCAAAAAGTTTTTTGGCCGGCAGAGTAATTATTCCTGGAGAAATAACTTCAGCAGGAATCTGTTTTTTTATACCTATTTCAAGATCGGTAGCAGTTAAAATTATTCCGTCATTAACTGATTCCAGCAAAACATTCGCTAAAATGGGCATGGCACCTTTTTTTGTGGTAATTCCCTGCACGACTGACATACCGTCAAGAAAATCATCTCTGGCTATATTTACGATAAGAGGCATTATTTACATCCTTAAGGGCATTATTTTATAGTTTTCCCAAATCCATAATTATTTATATAAATTTATATTTAAATAAATTAAAATTATTAAGATTGTTAATTTGTTTAAATATAAGTTAACTTATTTAAATAAATAATTTTTTTATCAACTTAGGTATTTTTGAAAAATGTGTGAAAAAGATAATTTTAAGTTATCAACAATAGTTTAAAAAATTTTCAACACATTTATCAACAATAGAAAATAAGGATTGAAAAGAGAAAATTTTACGACTTATTTTTTTGTTAATTAAAGTATGACAATTTTAGTTTAAAAAGGAGAATTATTCAATGAATTTAATAATAAAAAAACTTCATAAATTAAGGATGTAAAGAAGAAAATTTTATGGAAGTAAATAAAAATTTTTTTTCTAATCTCAAAAAAAAATTAAATATTATTTTTGCCGGGGCACTTGAATTTAAAGTTTTTCCCGGAGCAGCGGTAGGGGCTGTTGTGGGCAAGGGGAAAAAAGAAAAATATTGTTCCGTATTTGGTCGACTTTCCCCTTTGCCGGAATATAAAAATTTATCTTCAGAAGTATATTATGACCTGGCTTCCCTGACAAAACCATTAGCTTCAACCCTTGCAGTTCTCTGTCTGATTAAAGAAAAAAAATTAGCTCTTTCCCATACTCTTGATGATCTTCTTGAACAGGATATTGACAGGGAAAAAAGAAAAATAACCCTGTTTCATCTTTTAAATCATTGTTCGGGGCTTCCGGCTCATAGATATTATCATCATGAACTGCTTGAATATCCCCGAAATGAGCGCATATTAAAGCTTGTTTCCCTGATATGCGCGGAACCGCTTACCAGTGAACCGGGACGCTTTTCTGTTTACAGTGATCTTGGTTTTATGCTTATAGGCCGCATTGTTGAGATAAAATCAGGAAAAAAACTTTCAGAATATGTTGAAGAGAAAATTTATAATCCTTTAGGATTGGCTGATGATATTTTTTTTAATGATGTTGACAAGATAAGAAGAGGAATTTACGCGCCAACCGCAAATTGTCCCTGGCGGAAAAAAATAATATGCGGTCAGGTTCATGATGATAACTGCTTTGCCCTGGGCGGAGTGGCCGGACATGCCGGTTTATTTGCCAATATCAGGGGAGTGCTTGAGCTGGTCTGTTTTTTGTCTGACTGCCGGCAGGATAAAGCAGGTCTGGAAAGTTTTAATAATGATGATTTAAGAAAATTTTTAATAAAGCAGGATAAGATAAAAGAAAGTACATGGGCCCTTGGCTTTGATACTCCTTCAGCAAAGGGGTCTAGCGCGGGAAAATTTATATCAGCTACAAGTGTCGGTCATCTGGGTTTTACCGGAACTTCTTTCTGGATAGATCCTGTTCGCGATCTGGTGATTGTTTTACTTACCAACCGGATTCATCCTGATCCAGCCGATGAGCGGATAAAAGAATTTCGCCCTCTTTTTCATGATACAATTATCGGTACTCTGGATAAAGAGACAAGATAGCATCTTTATCGGCTTTTACAATTCCTCTTTCCGTGATAAGTCCGGTTATAAGCCGGGCAGGGGTAACATCAAAGGCAAAATTAGCCGCCCTGGTACCAGCTGGACAGATAGAAATTTTTTCCAGTTTATTTTGACTGCTAAGTCCTTTTATATAAAGAACCTCATCTGCTGATCTTTCCTCGATGGGAATTTCCTTTAAACCGTCATTTATCCGCCAGTCAAAGGTTGAAGAAGGCAGGGCCACATAAAATGGGATGTTATTGTCGCTGGCTGCCAGGGCTTTTAGATAGGTGCCTATTTTATTTGCCACATCGCCGGTGTATGTTGTACGATCCGTCCCGGTTATAACCATGTCAACCATGCCATGCTGCATGAGATGACCGCCGGTGTTATCGCTTATCAGGGTATGAGGTACTTTTTCTCCGCCAAGCTCCCAGCAGGTAAGTCCGGCGCCCTGGAGCCAGGGCCTGGTTTCATCAACCCAGACATGAACCTTAATACCGCTGTTATGGGCCGCGTAAATGGGCGCTGTGGCCGAGCCATAGTCAACAAAGGCCAGCCAGCCCGCATTGCAGTGGGTGAGGATATTTACCGGCTCGCCTTTTTTTCTTTTGCTTATCTCTTTTATTATTTCAAGACCGTGTTCACCAATACGGCGGCAGAATGAGGCATCTTCATCTGCTGTTTGCTTAGCAGTTGTAAATGCTTTTTTTATTTTTTCTTCTCTGCTCTCTACCTCTGCCATGGCCTTGAGCTGGCGGTTAACGGCCCAGGCCAGATTTGTGGCCGTGGGTCGTGTTTTAATCAGTTTTCGGGCCGCGTTGTTTATGGAGGTTGAAAAATTATTTTCCGGAGAAGAAATGGCGGCGCAATACATGGCAAAACCTGCTGTTGCCCCGATAAGTCCGGCCCCTCTTACATGCATTTCCTTAATTGCCGTGGCAAAATCAGTTACGGTTTTAAGTTCCTCTATGATAAATTCATGGGGAAGATGACGCTGATCAATTATTTTGATGATTTCAGGATTGTCTTTATCCACCCAGATTGTTCGAAAATGTTTGCCGTTTACTTTCATTTTAATGCCCGGCTCGCTTTGTGCGCTTTAGATTTTTTGTAACTGCTCACAAGGCACCGGTCTGATGACAAAAATCTATCGGAGTCTCCCTCCGGTCGCTTACCTGCACCCTGTAACCAGTTACAAATACTGAGATTTGCAATCATTAGGCGCTTACCCCATGAGTAGTTACGATTTTTTAATTTAAAAGAAACCGGGTATCCGTTTTACTTCAATTATATACTTGAGTTAAGCGGATACCCGGTTAAAAGAATTTACTGATAACAAAGTAAGTAACCAGACCCATACCTATGGCTCCATAAATAAGTATTCAGGGCATGCAGTTATTACCGAATTTTTTTATAATTAAAAAAAATGTTACAATGGCAATCAAAGCTGAAATAAGAACGGCCGCAATTTGATTCATACTTATTACCCATTTACAGAGGATTAATGAAAAAAACAGCTGCGTTTTTCCGGGCTGCCGGAGAACTTGTTTTTCCGCCGTCCTGCCTGTCATGCGGCAGAAAAATGAGAAAAAGAGATATCCAGTTCTGCCGGGAATGCCGGAAAAAACTGGAGCTGATAAATTATCCTTTATGCTCCTGCTGCGGTTTTATCTTTTCTACTGGAGAAAATCATTTATGTGGAAATTGTTTAAAGATATCACATTATTTCAGCAAGGCCAGAGCAATTTTACTTTATAATGAAATTTCAGCAAAATTAATAAAAAATTTCAAATACGGTAAAGGAAGAGAAATGCTTAAAACCTTTGCCGCCTTAAAGCAAAAATCAGCTGTTTTTGCTGATATTTTTTCTCCTGATATTATTATGCCTGTTCCTCTTCATCCCAAAAGGCTGCGCTATCGAGGTTTTAACCAGTCACTTGTCCTGGCCCATATTTTTTATAAAGAGCAAAAAGAAAAAATAGACTGTCATAACCTTATCAGAATAAAAAATACCAGGGCTCAGACGACCTTAAAGGGTGATGAGAGGCGACTAAATGTAATTAACGCCTTTTCCCTGAATAATTCGGAAAAAGTAAAAGATAAACAAATAGTAATCATCGATGATGTTTTTACCACCGGGACAACGGTAAATGAATGCAGCCGTATATTATTGAAGGCCGGAGCCGCAGATGTGCATGTTTTGACATTGGCCAGAGTGCGGGAATAACGGAAGCAATAAATTTTTATGTTATTGACACATGTAACATGGCGGAGAGGGTGGGATTCGAACCCACGGTGGGCGTAACCCACAACGGTTTTCGAGACCGCCCCGTTCGGCCACTCCGGCACCTCTCCTTTTCAGAAAACAGAAATCAGAGGACAGAGGACGGAATAAAGAAATATTCAGTCAGGATGTCCAGCTGACAACGTTCTCGAATATACCTTGTCAGAAAAGTATTGCAATAGTAAGTTGGTAAGCGTTCACCAGCACCTCACGGAGTCTACGCTTACCTCTTTGCCCGTTTGATCCTGCTGGAATAGCACCAGTTATGCTGCGCAGGCACTGGTAAAAGCTTAGAGACTTAAATATTGCAAAGATTTACTCTCTGATGAACGGTTACGTAAGTTGTTAATAGACTGATAACTTACTCCTGATTTATAATTTTTGTTTTATTATGATAATCCATGTTCCGCTTCCTTCACGCCGCAGACATTCACCTGGACAGCCCGTTACGAGGGCTGGAGTCTTATGAAGACGCCCCGGTCGATGAAATCAGGGGTGCCTGCCGCCGCGCCTTTGACAACCTGATTACCCTGGCCATTGATACTCCGGTTGATTTTGTCCTGCTGGCCGGGGATCTTTATGACGGCGACTGGAAAGATTACAACACCGGCCTTTTTTTTATTGATCGTATGGCCCGTCTGCGCCGTCATGACATTAAGGTGATCATGGTTTCCGGCAATCATGATGCCGGCAGCCGGATAAGCAGAAATCTCCGCCTGCCTGATAATGTTAAACTTTTTTCCTCCCGCCGGGCCGAATCGCTGCTCCTGGAAGAAATCGGGGTAAAAATTCACGGCATAAGCTACCAGCGCCGGGCCATGACCGATAACCCCGTTCCCCAATATCCACCTGCTGATCCCGATTATTTCAATATCGGCCTGCTCCATACCGCCTTAAGCGGTCGCGCCGGGCATGAACCATACGCTCCCTGCACTATAAATGATTTACGCGCTCCTGGTTATGATTACTGGGCTCTGGGTCATGTCCATCAGTGGGAAGAGGTAAGTCGGGAACCATGGATAGTTTTTTCCGGTAATATCCAGGGTCGGCATATCCGGGAAACCGGGGCTAAAGGCGCGGTTCTGGTCACGGTCGGTCATGACCGGGTGGAACAGGTTGATTTTCAGGAGCTTGATGTCCTGCGCTGGACTTTCTGCCAGGTAGATTTAAGCGACTGTCAAAATCTGGAAATGGTCGAGGACAAGGTACGCCGGGCCTTTATCCGGGAACAGGAACAGGCGGCCGGTCGCCCTCTGGCCCTGCGTCTGGAGTTGAGCGGCACCTGTCCGGTTCATGTTTCCCTCCAGCAAAAGGCGATGGAACAGATGGAAATATTTCGGGGTATTGCCATTGAGCTGGGCAGTATCTGGCTGGAAAAGATAAAATTTAAAACCTCTTCGCCCCTTGATCTTGATGATTTAGCCGCTGACAGTCCTGTTGCCGGCCTGTTGAAAAATATTGATCAGGCTGATTTGTCTGCCCTGGTAAACCAGCATCGCGATATTATCGCCCTGCAGAAAAGACTGCCGCCCCAGGCTGACCTGGCGATTTGTCGCCGGCCGGAAAATGAAGAACTTACTGATTTTAGCCGCCGGGTCAGGGAGTTGCTGACCGCGAAATTAATTCATGGTGCCCAGCCATGATAATTAAAAAAATATACCTTAAGGCCTTTGGCCCTTTCAGTAATCGTAATCTGGATCTTACCTGCCCTGAACCCGGCCTTCATATTATTTACGGCCCTAACGAGGCAGGCAAAAGCAGTTCCCTCCGGGCCTTGAAAGCCCTGCTCTATGGTTTTCCGGAGCGTACTTCCGACAATTTTATTTATCCCAATAAGGAACTTGTGGTCGGTGGTGTTCTCCAGAATGAAAAAGGCGATGAAATAACCTTTTTCCGGCGTAAAAGGCGCAAGAATGATTTGCTGGACAAAGATGGAAAACCCCTGGCTGCCCATGTTCTCCAACCTTTTCTCCATGGGGTTGATAAAAAAATGTTTACAGCCTTACACGGCATCAATCATGGTGATCTGGTGGCAGGAGGCCGGGAAATTCTGGATCGTAAGGGCGAGGTGGGCCAGGCTATTTTTGCGGCCGGATCAGGTATTGTTTCCTTAAAAAAGGTGCTTGACTCCCTGGATACCGAGGCTGATCTGCTTTTTAAACCTAAAGGTCATAAACAGGATATCAATAAAGCGGTAAGTCGATATAAAACCCTGCGGAAAGAAATCAGGGCCGCAACCCTGCCGGGGCGAAAATGGCGGGAACTGCGGGATGAATTAGCAGAGGATAAAGAGAAACTGGCTAAAATAGAGCGCCAACGGGCTGCACTCGACAAAGAGAGACGACATCTGGAACGACTGCAGCAGGCCTTGCCCCATCTGGCTGTGCGTCGTGATCTGCAAAAAAAAATTGCCGGGTTTGGCCGGGTTGTGCTGCTGCCGCAAGATTTTTCCGGAGCCAGAAGGGAGATTGAGACAAAACTGCATGCTGCCCGGCAGCAGCATGAACAGGCCGAGACCAGACTGGCGGAACTGCGCGTCCAGGAAAACGATTTGACCTTTTCCGGTGATCTACTGGAACAGGCCGAGTTAATTGAGCAACTGTACCAGGATCTCGGCAGTTACAACAAGGCCCTGGCCGATCGGCCCCGGCTGGATGGCATGCGCATCAGTCATCGGCGCCGGGCTGGAGAACTGCTCAAACAGATGGTGGCTGATCTGCCCCTTGAACAGCTGGAAATTCTCCGGCCGCTGCTGGGCAGAAGAACCGGAATTCAGACCCTGGCAGCTGCTCATGAAACCCTGCATCAGCAGCTTAAAAACAGCACTGCCGGGCGGGACGCCATCAGGCGTGAACTGGGAAAAACAGCAAAAATTATTAAACCAACGCCGGATGGGAATGCCGATTCCCTGACCATGATCGTAAAATCAGCCCGTAAGGCGGGTGATATTGATAAAGCGGCAGCGGAAAAAAAGGTTGCCCTGGCCCGGCTGCGGCAGAGATGCGAAAAAGAGCTGCAAAGCCTGGGGCTCTGGGAAGGCGATATCATTGATCTGGCGGCCCTGCCCCTGCCCCTGGCCGCGACAGTAAACCGTTTTGACCGCGATTTTCAGGACCAGGAAAATTTAGCAGTGACAATCTGTAGGGAGCAGGAAAAAATTTTGGAAAAACAGGCAGATATTGTCTGTGAAATCAATAAACTGCGTAACGCCGGCGAGGTCTTGACCGAAGAAGACCTGAATGCGGCTCGCAGTAAAAGGGATCAAGGCTGGAACTTATTATGCCGCCAATGGCTGCAGGGTGATGATATTACGGCCCAAAGCCTTGCTTACGATGAATTACCTCTGGTGCAGGCCTATGAAAACAATGTGGAAAAAGCGGATTACCTGGCAGACCGTCTGCGCCGGGAGGCTGACCGGGTGCAGAAATTTGCCGCGCTCCAGGCTGAAGAACAGAGCTGCCGGGATATAATGGCCGGGTTAACGGAAAAGCGCCGAGTACAGGAAAAAGAGCTGGACAAAATTAAAAAACGCTGGCATGAGCTTTGGCAGCCTTGCCGGATTGATCCCCTGCCTCCCCGGGAAATGACGGCCTGGCTTAACGGCATAGAAAAAATCAAAACCTGGGCCGCTGAAATTGAGTATCTGACCGGAGAGCTGGATTATATCAGCAGACAGCGCTCTTTGTTGCGGGCTTCCCTGCTTGGAGAACTGTCCCGGACCGGTATCAGTCAGGAGTTCAGGGGCAACAGACTGGAACCGGTAATTTCTTTCTGTGAGACGGTTCTGGATGATATTGTTAAGCAAAAAAATCGGCATGAGCAGGCTGAAATCCGCCGGGCTGATTTACTGGTAGAGCTGGAGAGTGTGCAACTGCAGGCAGAGCAAACCGAAAAAGAGTTGGAGCAATGGCGGCAGAGCTGGAAGGAAACCTGGAGTATTGCTGACTGGGCCGGGAATATTTCGCCGCTTGAGGCCAATGATTTTCTCGCTGATCTGACCTCCTGTTTTGCCGGACTTAAGGAAGCTGATGATCTGGAGAAACGGATTGCCGGCATTGACCGGGACGCGGGACAACTGGAAAAACTGACTGATTCAGTGGTCATGGCAGTTGCCCCGGAACTGGCCGGGCAGGATCTCAGGCAGAAAATAATTAAATTGCATTCCGATTTAGTCCGGGCCAGGGAACAGCAGATTATTGCTCGTGAAAACAGTAAGGAAATAAAAAAAGCGGTTAAAAAACTTAAGCAGGCCGGCGCAAAGCTTGCCGCCCTTGAAGCGCAGATGAGTGATCTGCGCCGCCAGGCGGGCTGCAGCCGGGACAGTGAGCTTGAGGAGGCGGAACAGTGCTCCAGCAGGTTTCGCGCCCTGGAGGAAGAACTTGATAAAACCGAAAAGCTGTTGATTCGCAGCGCCCAGGGCCTGGATATTGACGAGCTGGCAGCCCAGGCCCGGGAGCAGGACGCAGATGAACTGCCCGGCATTATTTCCCGGCTGGGACGGGAGATTGACTCTTTTGATGTAGAACTACGCCAACTGGCTGAAAAGGTCGGGGAGAAGAAAAAAGAGCTGAGCCGGATGGATGGCGGTTGTCGGGCCGCTGATCTGGCTGCGGAAGCTGCTGAAATCCTGGCCCGGACAAATCGGCTGGCCAGGCGTTTTGTTCTGTTGAAAACCTCAAGCGCCGTCCTGCGCCGGGAAATAGAAAATTTTCGCCGGGAAAACCAGGATCCGGTAGTTAAAATAGCCTCCCGCTATTTTCAGCAGCTGACCCTGGGTAATTTTTCCGCCCTGGAGGTTGATGAAGACGAGCAGGGTAGCCCTGCCCTGGGTGGAGTGCGGGCCGGAAAATGGATAGATGTGGCGGCCATGAGTTCCGGTACCAGGGATCAGCTTTACCTGTCCCTGCGCCTGGCTTCCCTGGAACATCAGCACGAATCAGGTGCTCTGTTGCCTTTTATTGTTGATGATATCCTGATTAATTTTGATGATGCCAGAAGTGCCGCCACCCTGCTGGCCCTGGCCGATCTGGCCGCAAACATTCAGGTTATTCTCTTTACCCATCATCAACAGATTCTTTCCGCTGCTGCAGAAATTGACCGCTCTGATATTGTTAAGATTTATGATCTGGAGGCTGGTTAACTCGAAAAACTGCGCCTGTCTTTTCAATATTAAGCAATTTTGCCTTCAAGTGGCTGCCGCCGCTGAAGCCGCCGGGATTATTGTTACTGCCGATTACCCGATGACATGGAATCAGTAAAGCCAGGGGGTTGGTTCCGCAGGCCCGACCGACAGCCCTGGCATAATTACGGTTGCCGAGTTTTTCCGCCAGTTCCCCGTAGGTTCGTGTTTCACCATAAGGAATTAACTTTATCAACTGTAATACTTTCTGCTGAAAAGGTGTTGCCTGGTCGATAAACATGGGGTCTGTGCGCAGGGTAAATGTCCGGCGGCGGCCCTGGATATATTCCTCAAGTTCCCGGCAGAACAGGGGAATTTCCTGTTTTCTCCTGATATTTGCCCCTGATAAAAGTAATTTGTTCAAGGCCTGTTTGTGACGCGATCGGGCAAAAGATAAGTGAATAAATTTTGTCCCTGTGCCGATAAAATAAATAAAAATATTCCCGGAATGACAGGCGCCGGAGAAAAAATTTTTCTTTTTCATATTTTATATGATGAACTTTTTTCAATAAAACAGCAATATGCGATAAAAATCTAAAGAATTTTCTTGCTTTTCATAAATGAACTAATATATTCTTAAATTGTTACAGCTCATGGGGTAAGCGCCTAATGAGTGCAAACCTCTATATTTTAACTGCTCGGAGTCGTAACCGTTCACCAGGGAGTAAATCTTTGCAATATTGTAACTACTCATGGGGTAAGCACCTAATGATTGCAAATCTCAGTATTTGTAACTGTTTACAGGGTGCCGGAGATTTTCGTCATCAGACCGGTGCCG
>JANTGB010000017.1 GCA_024763115.1 Desulfobulbaceae bacterium
ATTGAAAACTTTCTTTGAAATAAACAACTTGCATCTACTGTTAAGGGACTTATCCTAAGAACCCTGAGGTTTTCTTCCACTTTAGTGGGTTAGGAGATGGAAGGGAATTTTACTCTTGCTGATCGTTCCAGTTATGGATGCGGCGGAATTCCTGAACCAAGAGTAAACGTTCGTCAAGTTTGAGGCGGAAATATATAGGGCTTAATATCAAAATTTTAACTGCTTTTTTAATTGTCATGGCAGGCACCTCTTTTTTTAAAAATACGTAACCGTTCACCAGGGCACCAAATTTACTATAACCTTCAGTCCTGTAAGTGTTTACCCGTGCCTTAGATTCGTTCGTTTGGGACTTCGAAGAATACTTGTGCTATTCGAGAAGGCCCAAACGGGCGAAGATGAGGTGCAGGTGAACGCTTACAAAAATACTTATCGGTTTACCGGTGTGTTAAATAAAGAAATAACGGGATTTCATGAATAAAATTTTAATCTTTATTTTAATTTTTTTCGGACTGGTGTCCTTCGGCACAACCGGTTATGTCCTTCTTGAAAATTATTCGTTTCTTGATGGGCTCTACATGACTATTATCACTATCACTACGGTGGGATTTAGTGAGGTGGGACAGTTAAATGCCGACGGCAAGATATTTACTATTGTCCTGATTATATTGGGTGTTGGTTTTGCCATGCTAACGATAGGCAAGATCGGCGAAGCCGTGGTTGGAGGAGGTCTGCAGGCCGCTTATGGGAGAATTAAAATGAACAAGAAAATCGCCCGAATAAAAAATCATTACATTGTCTGCGGCTTTGGCCGGATCGGTCGGGTTATATGTAGATTGCTGGCTGAAAATAACCGGCCTTTTGTGGTTATTGACAATAATCCGCGGGAAATAAAAAAATTAAAGGATTACGGTTATCTTTATTATGAAGGTGAGGCGTCTGATGATGATGTTTTAATAAATGTCAGAGTAAAAAGGGCCAATGGCCTGATTGCCGTGGTATCTTCTGATGCTGATAATGTTTTTATCTCTCTGTCGGCCCGGGGGTTAAATGGTGATTTGTTTATAATGGCTCGTTCCAGCGGAGCACAAGGTGTTGAAACGAAGCTGCTTCATGCCGGAGCCGACAAGGTGATATCTCCATATTATATTGGTGGTTGCCGTATGGCCCAGTTGGTTTTGCGGCCTACTGTGACGGATTTTATTGATTTAACCGTTCAAGGGGGGGAACTGGGACTGCGGCTCGAGGAGCTTGAGGTGCCGCCTGACGGCAAGTCTGTTAATAAAACTCTGATGGATTCAGAGATAAGAAAAAATTATGATCTTATTGTAGTGGCGATAAAACGGGTTAAAGGAGATATGCTTTTTAATCCCAACCCCAACACAATGATTATGGCGGGAGATACCTTGGTTGTTTTGGGTGAATATGAAAAGATTATGGAGCTTGAAAAAGAAATTTGAAATCGATATAATTGATATACAGCCTTTTTTATTTAAAGTAAAGTAAGCGTTCACCAGCACCTCATCTTCGCCCGTTTGGGCCTTCTCGAATAGCACAAGTATGGTTCGAAGTCCCAAACGAACGAATCTAAGGCACTGGTGAACACTTACAGGACTGAAGGTTATCGTAAATTTGGTGCCCTGGTGAACGGTTACAAAGTAAACATGGATATATCATGGGGAAGAAACTGACTAAGCCGGTCAAGATTTGTAATGATAGATATTTGCTTAATGTTTCCAAGGATAGACTTACAGCGGTCATTAAGCTTTCAGGGGCTGAATCGTTTTCTGATGTTGATTTTGACGATATTTTAAGGGAAGCTCAGCAGTATGGTATTGTTTTCGGCTTTTTGCCTAAATTGCCGCCTCCCCGTCAGGATATTGCTGTTATTGCCCGGGGCAAGGAGGCAAAACCGGGGACGGATGCCCAGATTTTAACCAAGGTCAGACCAGCGGTAATTTCATCCCGGGTAATAAAGAAAAAGGCAAAGGATAAGGTTGATTTTCGCGAACTGGGTAAAATTGTTAATGTGCCTGCCGGGCAGGTGCTGATTGAAAAAATTCCGCCCACCTCCGGTTCTCCGGGAAAAGATGTTTATGGGGAAAAAATTATTGCTGCGTCAGGCAGGGATATCAATATAAAATGCGGCAATGGAGTTGTGTTATCAGATGACGGCCTGAAAGTAACATCAACGGTTGAAGGTAAATTTGTCATGAACAGCGGCCGTCCCGCTGTTTTTGAGGAACATGAGGTTCACGGTGATGTAGATATATCGGTAGGCAATATTGTTTTCTGTGGGAAATCCCTGTCGGTCAGCGGCGAGGTTATGCCTGGTTTCAAGTTAAAATGTAAAGGTGATATTTCGGTGCTGGGCGGAGTTAACAGCGCCAATATTATTGCCGGCGGCAGGTTGACGATAAAGGGCGGTCTTATTGGTGAAGATTCCGATATCAAGGCCAGGGGAGACGTAAGGGTTGACTTTATTGAAAACATCGGCAGCCTGGAGACCAGGGGCATGTTGACGGTCGGTGATTTTATTGTTCAGGGAAATGTTAAAGTTGCCCGGGATCTTGTTGCCATGGAAGGCAAGGGGGCGGTTATCGGCGGCAAGTATATCCTGGGCGGTTCCATGCATGTCAAGGAACTGGGTTCCGATGCCGAGGTGGTTACCGAAGTGACTGTGGGCTTAAATCCTGACCTGGAAGCCAGAAAAAAGAAAATTGAGGCGGAAAAGGAGATCTGGCCGCCAAAGATGAATGAACTGCTCAAAAATATCGGCGTGTTAAATGAGATAAAAAAAGAGCAGGGCCTGGATTTTCCCGAAGAGAAAAAGGAACTCCTGAACAAACTTAATAAAATGATGCCCGAGGTCATGGAAAAAAATAATGCGCTGACCGAGCAGGAAGCGCAGCTGGATGAAGACATGCTTAAGGCCGCAGGTGAACGTATTTTTGTTTACGGTATACTTTATCCCGGCCTTCTGGTTAAAATAGGCAAAACACAACGGGTAATTACTGATCAGGAAAATTTTGTGGTTATTGAATTGCACGCGCAAAACAAAAAGATTCACGTCCGCTCAATGACTGTTGACGAAAAAAAGGCTGTTAATCTACCCAGGGAGTAATGCCTTCATTTCCCGCACTGCCTGATCCAGTCCCACCAGAATCGCCCGTGCCATCACCGCGTGACCAATGCTCAACTCTTCAATTGTTCCCAGGGCAGCTATCCTGGCAGTATTGCGATAATTTAGACCATGCCCGGCATTGACCCGCAGGCCGGTTTCATACGCCTCTTCCGCCGAGTCGGCAATTAGGGCAAATTCCCTGTCTGCCTCCTGTTCGGAAAGGGCATCAGCGTATCTGCCGGTATGTATTTCAACAAAGGTGGAATTTATCGCTTTGGCTGCCTGTATCTGGCTGGAATCCGGGTCAATAAAAAGGCTGACCGGAATTTCCGCCGCAGTCATGCGCTTGATTACCTCAGCCAGTTTTTCTTTCTGACCAGCAACATCAAGTCCTCCCTCCGTGGTAAGTTCCTCTCTTTTTTCAGGCACCAGGGTTACCATGTCCGGTCTAAGGTCAAGGGCGATTTTGATTATTTCTTCGTCAGCCCCCATTTCCAGGTTAAGTTTTGTTTTTACGGTCTGACGCAGAAGGATTATGTCCCGATCCTGCATGTGGCGGCGATCCTCGCGCAGATGAGCGACAATGCCGGCGGCTCCGGCCAGTTCACATATTCCGGCGGCCAGCACCGGGTCAGGCTCATCAATGCCCCGAGCCTGTCTTAAGGTTGCTACGTGATCAACATTTACGGCTAGCTGGATCATATTTTTTCTCCTTGAAAGTTGAGACTGTAAATATTTTTCCTTATTCGTCATTTCCAGGGCTTCCCGGCTGGAACGTTCGTGGTCATAGCCCAGTAAATGCGCCAGGCCATGAACCAGCAGGGTTCGTACCCGGTTATGCATGGTTATATTTTCCTCTAGCGCCTCATTACGGGCTGTATCAAGGGAGATAACAATATCTCCCAGCAGATTATCTTCGTTTCCGTCGTCCAGAGGAAAGGACAGGACATTGGTTGGTTTATTTTTTTGCCGGTACTGGTTGTTAAGTTCCGTCATCTGTTGATCGTCAACCAGGAGGATACTTAATTCTTTGTCTGCAATATTGCATATTATCAGGAGATTTTCAGCATCATTCTCCAGGCTTTTAAGACTGTAGCGGCATAGTTTATGTTCGTTTTTAATAAAGACCGGCATTTACTTGCGAATTTTCAAATTTTATTTAAGGGGTATCCCTTTGTCGGCCTCAGGGCTCATTCAAAAATAACTTCGCATTCCAGGACGCAATCCGAACATTTAGAAAAGCGATCTGCAATTATGCAATCCGGGGGCGTAGCTCTGCTACGCCTGCGGTTGCATGCAATTAGATCGTTTCCCTGAATATTCATATTATGCCTTATCTCTACTGATTTATTTTTGAGTGAGCCCTAAGTTGGGTTAAGCGGATTACATGTATCAGGAGTTACCTGTTTTTTTTCATATGCCTGAATGATGTCCTGCACCAGGGCGTGACGTACTACATCATGATGGGTAAAATAATTGAAAGAGATTCCCTTGATTTTTTTTAATATTTTCGTTGCCCTGATCAGACCTGATCCCTGTTCCCTGGGGAGATCAATCTGGGTGATATCTCCGGTAATTACGGTCTGGGAATTAAAACCCATTCTGGTCAGAAACATTTTCATCTGTTCGTTGGTGGTGTTCTGGGCCTCATCCAGGATAATAAAGGCATTGTTTAATGTCCGGCCCCGCATAAAGGCCAGGGGGGCTATTTCAATTATTCCCTTTTCCACCAGTTCCATAGCCCTTTCCCTTCCCAACATTTCATTTAAGGCATCATGCAGGGGGCGGAGATAGGGATTAATTTTATCAGCCAGATCGCCGGGCAGAAATCCCAGCCTTTCTCCAGCCTCGACAGCGGGCCTGGTCAGGATAATTGACTGGATTTGGTTGCGGGTGTATGCGCCGATAGCCATGGCCACGGCCAGGTATGTCTTGCCGGTACCGGCAGGGCCTATGCCGAAGACTATATCATGACTGCGAATAGCCTCAATATAATTTTTCTGGTTAAGGCTCTTGGGAGAGATGGTTTTTTGCCTGGCAGTAACATATATCTGATCCAGGAAAATTTCTTTCAGACTGGCCTGGGGAGTTTTGGCTACAATTTTCAAGCCATGGTGGATATCGGCCGGATAAACCGGATAGCCGGTCTCAATCAGACCGTAAAGCTGGGACAGGGTATGGGCTGCAACCTCAACTTCATGTTGCAGCCCGGTTATTGTCAGGCATGTTCCTCTGGCTTTGACTGTAACGCCGGTGACCTTTTCCACAGCCTGGAGATTGCTGTTCAGGTCGCCATAGAGCAACCTGGCATATTCATTGCTGTTAAAATCAAGCTGCTGATTTATTTTTTCCGCCAATGTCAAAAGACCTTATTTTTTGTCCCTGTTTAGTTCTTCATCAATCATTTTTTGAATACTTGTAAAGTCACGATGTTTTACCTGACGGCCATTTACAAAAAGTGTAGGAGTGCCGTGAATGCCGGCTAATTTCGCATCTTGCTGGTCTTTGGTAATTCTTTGACTTATGATCGGAGATTCTTGATCTTTTTTGAATTTATCCGGATCAAGTCCAAGCTGAGCAGCAATTTCGGTAAATTTTTTCGGGGAAAGATTACGCATGTTTTTATACAGCTCATCATGGAATTCCCAGAATTTTCCCTGCTCATGGGCAGCCTGGGCGGCAATAGCTGCAGGGCGGGCGTTTTTGTGCCCTCTTATCGGGAAATCCTTGTGAACTATTTTCACTGTTTCGGGGTTAGCTTCCAGTATTTGTTCAAAAAGCGGCCCCATGCGGCTGCAGTGAGGGCATTGAAAATCTGAGAAAACAACTATTTCCACCGGGGCTTCCGGAGCTCCGAGAAAGGGGGAACCCTTGATGTCGATATGGACAACAAAGGCATAGCTTATTTCCTGGATTTTTTTAGATGACTGGCTACTCAGGTAAATTTTTTCATCCAGGCCGGCCATGGCCAGGCCGGAAACGGAAATATGGTTCATAGTCTTATCTACGACAATGGTCTCTTTTATTTTGCCGTTTCTTTCAAAAATCGTCACCTGGCCCTTACTGAGAACAAAAATAAATTTGCCGTCCAGAGAAACGGCAATATCAAGAGGGTGATCGGCACTCTTGAAATCAGAACTGATTTCAGAATCTATCCGGGCAGAGGAATTGGCGGCAAGGGTAAAAGAAAGTAAAAATGCCAGTAGAAAAATAATTTGTCGTTTCATGTTGTTACCCCTTATTGGGTTGTTGGGTTAGAGCCGAAAAACAGTTATGCAGGCAGGATTAATTCATTATACATATCAATTTTGTTTTGGCAATGTCAAAATCTATTACTATTTTGCCGGTAACAGTAGCTTGACAAAAAAAACGGCTAGATGTTCCACGCAGTATGATGTTTTTGTATCAGCAACCTTTTGCTGCCACTGGAGAAGGCAGCCACTACAAGTAGTTAGAACAGTATCGGCATCTGTTTGCCGAAGCTGTTTAAAAAGTTCCTGGAAAATTTTATTGCTTAAGTCGGGGTTTGCCAGAGAGAAAAGGCCGCCATGGCCGCAGCATTGCGGGCCGTTATTCAATTCAACAACTTTATGCCCGGTTATTTTATTTAAAAGTTGCCTGGGGGGCAAAATAGATTTATCCGGCCCGAAACGAATATGGCAGGGGTCATGATAGAAAATGGATGATTTTTTTATTCCGCTCATCCGGCAATGGATGTTAAGGTCAATTAAGTTGTTAAAAAAAGTAGAAAATTCTTCTACTCTGGCGGCAAATTTCTGAGCCTTGGCAAGCCATTGGGGCTCATCCCGGAAAAGATCGGGATAGTTCTTTAATTGATGGAAACAAGAGGCGCAGGTGGTTAGAACAGGTAAAGTGTTGTCACTGAATGCCAGGATATTTTTTTCAGCCAGTTTTCGGGCCTCAGCTATATCTCCCCGGGCCTTCGCAGCCAGGCCGCAGCATGTCTGGTCTGCCGGAGTCTGCATGTTTCCGTTATTAAGCGAGCTGTGCAAGCAGGCTGTAGCTGAAGCAATATCATTATAGAGATGGGTTGCCAGGCAGCCACTAAAAAAATTTGTTTTGGTAAGTTTTCCGTTGTTATTTGCAGAAAGATGAGAATGAAAAATTTTGTTGTTATTTCGGGATTGTTTGATAAGGCGGGGATTAAGTAATGACAGCTTTTCTTTAAGGCCGCTGCCGGTCGGGATACGGTTAAGAATGACCCCGGTGAATTTTCCCATTGTACTCAGGCTGCTGAGCAGGGCAGGGGATGAAAGAATGGTTGTTACGCTTAATTTGCTCAGATAATGCTTGTCGGCCCCATGGGGCAGGACGGCCCGGGCCTTGATTATAATTTTTGTTATGTCTATTTTTCGGGGACAAGCTGCAACACAGGCGCGGCAAAGCAGACATTTTGTCAGGATGTCGGCAAATGCCGGGGATGCGGGAGAGCCCAGCCGAGAGAGAAGATGCAGTTTGCCTCTGGCTGATAAGTATTCGCGACCGGTTACGCTGTATATAGGACAAACAGTGGTACAGGCCCCGCATTTAGCGCATTTTGTCAGTAGTTCCGGATTAGAATTAATTGTTATAAATCAAACAGAGGATGGGAAATAGGATCTATCCCCTGTTAGCCGGCTGATATGTTTATTTTGAAAACCTGCCCAGGACAAAAAAGGTTAGCTGAAAACGACCGACACCTTTGTCGGTAAAATTTTCTAGAACGGCATAAGTGCCTTGCCTGTTATATACTTACCTTATTTTAAAATTTATTTTTCAGTTTCTTGTTTTTATTACTCCTTTTCAGGAGTAAGGCACTACGCTTTTATATGTAAATACATTTTCATCCTCGGGGGTGGCCTTTTCCCCGGTCATGGATGGTTTAGTTTAAATTACTGGTCGGGACGAGTGGATTCGAACCACCGGCCCCCTGAACCCCATTCAGGTGCGCTACCAGACTGCGCCACGTCCCGACCGAAACTGAAATTTTTAGGTAACTGCTCACAGGGCTTCGCATATTCGGAGTCTTCGCTTACCTGCACCCTGCAGGTAGGCGCAGACTCCGACCAGTTACTAATACAGAGGTTTGCACTCATCAGGCACTTACCTCATGAGAAGTTATATTTTTATTATTAAAACAAGTTCCACAGATATTTAGATTATATTTGTTCTACTGTCAAGCCTATTAAATCAACCAGACATTACTCCTTTTCAAGAATTTTTTTTAATTCCCGCAGTTCTTTTTTTATACCATTGAAAAAAGTTTTAAACTCATCTGCTTCATCTTTACCGGTTGCCGGATTGTTTTCTTTATTTTCATTTTTGTCTCTGGCCATATGTTTTTTGGCGCCCGGAATGGTAAAGCCTTCATTTTTTAATAATTTTTTAATGTTAATAATATTTTCAACATCAACCCGGCGATATAATCTTTGCTTTGACGATGCCCTTTTGGGCCGAATAAATTTCTTGAATTCAGATTCCCAATAACGCAGAACATGCTGTTTAACCCCGGTAATATCACAAACTTCACCTATTTTAAAATATTGCTTATTCGGAATTTTGACAGCTTTATTGTCGGAATGATCCTGAATCACAGTTATTTGTAATTATTAACCAGCTAAGGGCTCACGCAAAAACAACTTCCCATACTGAGGCGCAATATGAACATTTAGAAAATCGATCTGTAATTATACAATCCCTGGAACGTAGCTCTGCTACGTCTACGGTCGCACGCGATCAGATCACTTCTTTAAATGTCCATATTACCCTTATCCAACCATCTTAATTTTAATTTCTTACAGGGAGCAGGTAAGCGACCGGCAGGGAACTCAATGATATTTTTTGCAATAATGCCGACGCAAAACATTAGTCATACGTAAGCCGGACTAAGCGCGAACAGGTAAGCAAGCTTGCGAAAATCCGGGTCTGGTACCCTGTGGGCAGTTATTTATTTATTCTTGCACGCAACTGTTTACTTGCCTTAAAACTTACCATACACCTTTTAGTGATTTCCATGGTTTCACCGGTTCTAGGGTTACGGCCGACCCGAGCTGATTTCTGCCTGACAGTAAATATCCCGAACTGGACAAGCTTAATTTTTTCTTTTTTCAGCAAAGTCTGCTTCAGGCAGGTAAAGACCTCGTCAACCAGCTCACCCGCGCTGTTACGGGGGAAACCTAATTGCTCATTAATTGCCTGACTTAAATCCCTGCGGGTCAGATTGGATCTTTTTTCCATATTAAAAAACCTCAGTTTACGATAATATTTATAAATCGGCTGGTACTGGTTGCGCACTTTGTCAGGCATATGCCTGACAAATTATATTCTATCCGGAAGGCTGTCCGAGAATGTCCTTTCTGCGGAGTCTCGTACCTCGCTTACCTGTCCGACTCTGTGTTGTTTCAAAAAAATAATGTTCGCAATGTCAACTATATGGCTGTGCTTATTATTTATCAAAATGACTTGATTTGAGAAAAAAATTTCTATTCCCGGACAGGCCCCCCGGTTACACATCCCTTAGCTGTCCGTCAAAGCCGGACAGGAGCAAGTCTATTATCTTCTGGTGAACCACGCCAACCCCGTCATCGTCAAGAGTACCTTCACCTGAACGATAGCTTATGGAAACAGCAATACTTTTTTTACCTTCTGCTATAGGGTCTCCCTGATAAACATCGAAAATTTCCGCCTGTTCAATTAATGGCTCACCACTGTCATAGATAGCTTTCAGTATTTCACCGCCACCGACGCTGTCAGGAACCAGAACCGCAATATCCCAGCGAACAGCAGGAAATTTAGGCAGTGGAACAAAATTCCTTGGCGTCTGTTCCAGTTGAGCCAAAAGTTCAAAATCAAGATCAAGAAAAAAAAGATCCTGCCTGAGGGCGAAATTTTTCATTGTTGTCCGGGAAAGTCTGCCGCATCTGCCCAGCAAAACATCTTCCTGTCGGCAGTCAAGCAATGTGCCTGGTTCACAATACGGCTCATTGCCCTCAGAGGCAACTAATTTAACCGCAGACAGGCGTAATTCATTCAGGAGTGATTCGGCAACTCCTTTTATGTCAAAAATATCACATGGTTGCTGGCCGAAATGTATTACCGGGGCATTGGCATGGCGTCTGCCACTCAAGACAGCAGTCAGGCGAAATTTTTCCTCGGGCAACAGCTCATTATCCCTTGGCTGAAAAATCTTGCCGATTTCAAAAAGCTGGACATCAGCTACCTGATGATTAACATTGCGCCGGACATTTTCCAGTAATCCGGGCAGAAGTGTGGTACGCATGACATTCTGCTCCTCTGCCAGGGGATTTAAGAGCCTGACGGTCTGTCGCCGGGGATCAGCAGCAGCAAGCCCGAGAAGATCAAAATGTTTTTCCGCCACAAAACTGTAGTTTATTGCCTGGGAGAACCCAAGAGCAGTCATAATTTCGACAAGTTTCCGGCGAAGCAGCCTGTTGTTGTCCTGTTCGGAAAAACGCATGGGCACAACCGGCAGGGTAGTGGGAATTTCATTGTAACCCTTGAGTCGGGCTATCTCCTCCACCAGATCAATTTCCCTTTCTATATCGACCCGGAAACCTGGGACAATAACCTCAAGGGTATCACTGTCAAGCTCAATGACCTTAAATTCAATGGCAGTCAGAAAGGCGGCAAGTTCCCCTGCAGTGAAATCCACTCCCAGCAGATCAGAAGTTCGCTGCACCCGAAGTTCAAGCAGTTGCGGCTCTTTAAGCGATGAGCAGACATCAAAGCCATCAGCAACAGGTTCTGCCCCGCAAATTTCAATCATCAGCCGGACAACCCGTTCCAGGGCATAAATTGTGCCCTGGGGATCAACTCCCCGCTCAAAACGGAAGGAAGCGTCAGTGCCCAGATTCAGCTTACGGGCGGTACGCCTGACACTGATTGGATCAAAACAGGCGCTTTCCAGGAGGATTTCCCTGCTGTCATCAGCAACCTCGGAATTAGCGCCGCCCATAACCCCGGCCACGGCCACCGGTTTTTGCTCATCGCAAATCATCAGCATTGCAGGATCAAGTTGCCGTTCCTGACCATCCAGGGTTGTGATTTTCTCATCCGGCCCGGCTTTGCGGACAACTATTTTGCTGCCGTTTATTTTGTTAAAATCAAAGGCATGGAGCGGCTGACCGGTTTCCAGCATGACAAAATTAGTAATATCAACGACGTTATTTATCGGGCGCAGACCAATTGCCAGCAACTGTCTCTGCAGCCACCAGGGCGAGGGGCCGACTTTAACATTTCTGAGCAGCCTGGCTGCGTAGCGGGGGCATTCCGCCGGTGCATCAACCTGAACCGTAAAAGGGACTCCCTTGCCGGTCAAAACCGGCAGATCGACAGGCGGCCGCCGTAACTCAGTCCCGGCAAAGGCGGCGACTTCTCGGCCAATGCCGATAACACTGGCGCAGTCAGGCCGGTTAGGAGTCAGGTCTACATCAATAAGGGTATCAGCCAGGCCCAAGGCATCTTCCAGCAGATCACCAGGACGCAGAGCGGCATCAAGTTCCATTATTCCCTGATGATCATCACTTATCCCCAGATCTCCGGCCGAACAGAGCATCCCTTCGGATATCTCGCCGCGAATTTTGCCTTTTTTTATTTTCAAGCCACCGGGAAGAACAGCGCCGGGCAGGGCGACCGGGGTCAGCAGGCCGGCTGCGGCATTAGGAGCGCCGCAGACAATCTGTTTTTTTTCAGAGCCTACCGTAATATCACACAATACCAGCCGGTCGGCATTGGGATGGGGCCGGACATTATCTATCAGGGCAACCCGGACATTAGCAAGATGGGAAAAAAGTTCGTCAACAGAATCAACCTCAAGCCCGGCCATGGTCAGGCGCTCAGCCAACTCTGCGGAGCTCATGGTAAAATCAACGTATTTTTTCAGCCAGTTAAGAGTAAATTTCATTTTATATCAACAAGGCAGCTTAAAATTGACCCAGGAAGCGCAGATCATTTTCATAATAGAGACGGATATCGTTAATGCCATATTTCAACATGGCAATTCGTTCCACACCCAGGCCAAAGGCAAAACCGCTGTATTCGTCAATATCGTAATCCACCTTTTTAAAAACTTCAGGATCAATTAGCCCGGCTCCGAGAATTTCCAGCCAGCCGGTCTGCTTGCATACCCGGCATCCTTTGCCGCCGCACATAACACAGCCGATATCTACTTCAGCGCTTGGTTCGGTAAAGGGGAAAAAACTGGGACGAAAACGAATGGGGGTGTCCGCATCAAACATCCTGGCGATAAATACGCTTAAGACGCCTTTTAAGTCGGCAAAGGAAACCTTATGATCAACCAGAAAACCCTCGACCTGGTGAAACATCGGGGTATGGGTAATATCCGAATCGCAGCGATAGACCTTGCCCGGCGCGATAAATCGCAGGGGAGGGCTGTTGTTCTCCATGATCCTGGCCTGCATGGGCGAGGTGTGGGTGCGGAGCAATACCTTGTCATTAATATAAAAGGTATCGTGCATGTCACGGGCCGGATGGTGAGGCGGAATATTAAGGGCCTCAAAATTGTAAAAATCAGTTTCCACATCCGGTCCTTCAGCAATGCCGAATCCCAGTCCGGCGAAAATTTCGCAGATTTCATCCATTATCTGCGTTACCGGATGCAGCTTGCCGAATGGATAACAACGACCGGGAAGAGTCAGGTCGAAAGCAGCGGAATCAGTGCTTCCCTGCCTGGATAAGATTTCCTTTCTGGCCGTGAATGCCTTTTCAAGATTCTGCTTGATCTCATTGGCAAGTTTACCGAGTCGAGGTCGATCCTCTTTGGCAACCTGGCCCAGCTTACGCATTAAGCCGGAGAAAAGACCCTTGCGGCCCAGATACCTGACTCGAAATTGCTCAAGAGCATTATTATCAACGACAGAGGCCAGCTCAACGCCGGCCTCATCCTGCAGAGCGAGAAGCTCATCTTCCATTGAGATATTCATCAGGATCTTAATCAGTCTCAGGAAGAGAGCTTGACAACTTCAGCAAAGGCATGGGGATCAAGAATAGCCATATTTGACAGAACTTTACGATCAAGTTCAACATCGGCCTTTTTCAGGCCACCCATTAAACGACTGTATGATGTGCCGTTTGCCTTGGCGGCCGCAGCTATACGTACTATCCATAAACGACGGAAATCACGTTTTCTTGTCCGCCTGTCCCGATAGGCATAACAAAGAGCCCGGTCGACCGCTTCCACGGCTGTACGATAAAGGCGATGGCGACCGCCCCGATACCCTTTTGCCAACTTTAAAACTCTATTTCTTCTGCGGCGTGCTTTAAAACCGCGTCTTACCCTGGGCATGAAAAACTCCTCTGAATTTCGTATGTTCAGCGACTGAAGTCGCAATAAAATTTTACTTACCATTAAACGTAACTGCTCACCGGGCACCGCATATTCGGAGTCGAAGTTTATGCCCTGATTTTAAGGGTGCTTACCTGCGCGATCAGCCTCTCTTACATAGCACTAATATGCTGCGCCGGTCTGATCACGAAAATCTATCGGTGTCTCCCTCCGGTCCCTTACCTGCCCCCTGTAATCAGTTACAAATACTGAGGCTTGCAATCATTAGGCGCTTACCCCATGAGTAGTTAACATTAAACGATATAAACTGTCGTCGCAAATCAGGCATAGGGTAAAATTCGTTTAATTCCCTTAAAGTTTGTAGGGTCAATAATGGCTGACTTGCGTAGGTTTCTTTTTCTCTTGGTGCTTTTTTTTGTTAGAATATGGCTGCTGTAGGCCTTATTGCGGACAATTTTACCAGTGCCGGTGGTTTTAAAGCGTTTTGCCGCGCCTCGATTTGTTTTCATTTTCGGCATATTAATCTCCTGTATTGAATCTGAAAACAGAAATCAGCACTGCTGAGAGTTAATCTTTTACCTCTTCCAGGCTTAATTTCTGCTGTGTTTATTTTTTCGGGGCCGCAAACATAACCATTTGCCGGCCTTCCATCCTGGGCATCTGGATAATAGTGGCAACATCTTCAATAGAATCAGCTACCTTGTTGAGCATGTTCACACCCAAGGTGTTTGCATAAACAATTTCTCTACCGCGAAAACGTAAAGTAATTTTTACCTTGTTTTTTTGTTTGAGAAATTTCCTGATATTCCTGATCTTAAAATCAAGATCATGCTTTTCCGTCTTGGGCCGGAGTTTTATTTCTTTAACTTCAACAGTAGTCTGTTTTTTCTTGGCATCAGCCTGTTTTTTACTTAATTCGTAACGATATTTACCATAATCCATGATCCGGCAGACAGGCGGTTTTGCGTTGGCTGATACCTCAACCAGATCAAGGCCAATCTCCTCTGCCTGTCGCAAAGCATCCCTGATCGGCATAACACCTACCTGTTCTCCGTCTGCAGCAATTACCCTGACCTCATCACTGCGGATTTGACCATTTATCCTTGCCCGTATTTCTCTAGTATTCCTTGAATTCTTCCTTCTGCCTTTAATACCATTACCTCCTGATTGTTAAGAATCAGTTTTAGGGCCGACCGTACTTTCCCGTTTTACCATTTCCGTAAATTCAGCAATTGTCATGGCCGGTAAATTTTCTCCGTCACGCAAACGAACCGTTACCAGTTCCGCTTCCATCTCTTTATCGCCGATTATCAGCATATAAGGGATTTTTGCCAGCTGAGCTTCCCGTATCTTAAAATTTAACTTTTCGTTACGAACATCTTTTTCAACTCTGATTCCGGCCCGGCGCAACTGCTGATATAATTTTTCCGTATAAGCAAGCTGACCATCGGTAATATTTAAAATTCTGGCCTGAGCCGGGGCCAGCCATAAAGGAAACGCCCCGCCGTAATGCTCGATCAGCACTCCGAAGAAACGCTCCAGGGAGCCCATGAGAGCACGATGTATCATAATTGGCTGATGCTCGCCGCCATCAGAACCGGTATAACTTATGGCAAAACGTTCCGGCAGGTTAAAGTCGACCTGAATGGTGGAGCATTGCCAGCTCCGTCCTAAAACGTCCTTTATTTTTATGTCTATTTTCGGGCCGTAAAAAACTCCCTCACCAGGATCAATTTCAAAGCCGAGTCCTTTCTTTTCCAGGGCTGTTTTCAGTGCGTCAGTGGATTTTTGCCAGTTTTCCTCGCTGCCGACGAATTTATCCGGCCGGGTCGAAAGATAAATATCATATTCATTGAACCCGAATGTCTTGAGAATATGCAGATTTAAATCAAGAATATTAAAAATTTCTTCTTCAAGCTGTTCAGGCAGGCAGAAAATATGGGCGTCATCCTGGGTAAAGCCGCGAACCCGCATTAACCCCTGCAGGGCCCCGGTTCTTTCAAAACGATATACTGTGCCCAGTTCGCACCAGCGAATAGGGAATTCCCGGTAGCTTCTTTTGCCGGACTGATAAATGGCAATATGAAAGGGACAGTTCATGGGCTTAAGCTGATAGCTGACCCCTTCTACCTCCATGGGGGAAAACATATC
>JANTGB010000018.1 GCA_024763115.1 Desulfobulbaceae bacterium
ATGTGCTTTAGCTGTGCGTGATAAGGCTGGCGCAGCATACTAATGCTATGTAAGACAGACTTATCGCGTGCAGATGAAGTGCAGCTGAATAGTTACCTGATTTCTGGCTTCTGTCTTCTGGCTTCTAACATCCGGTTTCTAACATAATGCCCACAATTCTTATAGTTGATGACGAACTCAGCATGCGCGAGTTTCTCCAGATCCTTCTTAAAAAAGAAGGATATAATACACTTGCCGCCGCCAATGGCAGTGAGGCCGTCAAGCTGATTCAGACAAAAAATATTGACCTGTTAATTTCCGACATTCGCATGCCGGAGATGAACGGTCTTGATTTGCTCAGAGAAGTAAAGAAAAAAGATTATTTTATTCCGGTTATCATGATAACTGCTTATGCCTCGCCGGAAGATGCTGTTTTGGCTATGAAGGGCGGGGCCTATGATTATATCACCAAACCCTTTAAGGTTGATGAAATTAAAAAAATCGTCAAAACAGCCTTAAACGGAAGAGGATCCCCGGACAACCGGCAAGGATCTATTGCCGGATTTGCCGGAATTATCGGCAACAGCATGGCAATGCTGAAAATTTTTGATCTGATCAAAAGAATTGCCCCAACCCATGCCAATGTCCTGATCTATGGAGAATCAGGTACCGGCAAAGAACTGGTGGCCCAGGCCATTCACAAAAACAGCAAGGTTGCCAATAATCATTTTGTCCCTATATCCTGTAATGCCATTCCCGAGACCCTGTTTGAAAGTGAATTGTTCGGCCATGTCAAGGGCTCGTTCACCGGCGCCACCTCAAACAAGATAGGCCTCTTCGAGGTAGCGAATAACGGTACGGCCTTTCTCGATGAAATCGGCGAGCTTACCCCCATGGTGCAGACTAAACTTCTGCGGGTTCTCCAGGAAAGGGAATTTAAAAAAGTAGGTGATACCAAAACCAGAAAAATTGATGTTAGAATAATATCGGCAACTAATCGCGACCTGGAAGAAGAAATTGCCGCAAAAAATTTTCGGGAAGATCTTTATTACCGTCTGGCCGTAGTTCCTATTCGCATGCCGCCCCTTAGAGACAGAAAAGATGACATTCCCCTGCTGACCAATCATTTTCTCCGGAAATACGCCAGGACATTTAACAATAAGCGCCAGAGACTTGCCGACGAAGCCATGGAAATTCTCCAGCAATATGATTTCCCCGGCAATGTCCGTGAACTTGAAAATATTATTGAGCGGGGGGTGGCGCTCTCTTCATCGGAAATCATCCAGGCCGACAGTCTTTCGCTGCCCACACAACAACGTTCCAGGGGAAACAGCCGGACATCATCTCCGGTTGCCGAAGCAGACCTGGAAGAAGAACTCTTTGCCGAGGGTCTTGAAGCAGTGGTCACCAACTTTGAAAAAAAATTAATAAAACTTGCCCTGCGAAAAACGGATTATTCAAAAATGCGGGCCGCTGAACTTTTGAAAATAAGTTTCCGCTCACTTAGATACAAGATTCAGAAATATCATATAAAATGAGACAGGTTGTGGGGTTTGGGGGTTTCGGGGTTCAGGGGTTCAGAGGTTCAGGGGTTTAATGGTTTAATGGTTTACAGGTTCAGCTAACAGATATGACATTATCATCACGCCTCAACCGGATTTGTCCCTTTAAAAAATTACCGTCGATAAAGGAAACCCAGCTGAAACGACAGCTGCAATGGCTGTTAATGCTGCGGGTTCTGCTTTTAACCCTGCTGCTGGGGATCAGCGCTGTTCTTCATGCCTTTAATCAGGAATTAATTATCCCGCCCCTGCGCTACCTGGTTTACTTTATCAGCGGCATATACCTGTTTACCATTATCTCGGCCCTGACCCTGAAATTTACAAAATATCTTAAGCAATTCGCCCTTATTCAGATTTTAATAGACTCCCTGCTGGTGGCCTGCCTGGTATTTTACACAGGCGGCAGCCAATCAATTTTCGGACTGATGAACTTTCTGCCGATCATTGCCGGCGGCACCCTGCTTTTCCTGCCCGGCGGTCTCTTTGTGGCTGCAGTCGCAACCATTAACAATGGACTCATTCTCTTTCTGGAATATCAGGGATACTATCCACCATTTTCCCCAAAAATCGATTCGTCTCTGACCAGTATCGAGGCCCTGCTCCATTATTTCTCAATCTCCGGCATTACTTATTTTCTGGTTGCCCTGCTTACCTCACTGCTGGCGGCCCGATTGCAGCAGACTGAAGTGGAACTTTCCCGCACCTCACAGGATCTTGACCGCCTTTCCCTGCTCTATAAACAGATTTTTGCCGATATAACCACCGGTATAATTACTGTTCACAGTGATGGCGAAATAACCTCCTTTAACCGGGCCGCAGAAAAAATCACCGGATTTCCGGCCCATGAAATTCTCGGTCAATCCATAAACAGCAAACTGCCGGATCTGGAAAAATCCCAAAGTGACGCTATCCGGCCGATAACCGACTTGACCCGCAAAGACGGCAAGATTATCCCGGTGGGATTTTCCTGGGCTAAACTGAACCTGCCGGGTGACTGTACGAATTGCCGGGTTTATACCATGCAGGATTTAAGCAAGATAAAAAAAATGGAGGACAAGGTCAGGCAGTCTGAAAAAATGGCGGCAATCGGGCGAATGGCAGCCGGCATTGCCCATGAATTCAGAAATCCCCTGGCCGCGATTTCCGGGGCCGCCCAGGTACTTTTTCAGGATATGGCTGAGGATGAACCCAGTCGGGGCCTGATGAATATAATTCTCCGCGAAAGTGATCGGCTGGAAGGGACAATCAGTGAATTCCTCCAGTTCTCGAAACCGGCGGCCCCGGAAAAATCATGGTTCTCCCTGGATATGTCGGTGCAAGAGTCAATTGAAATTATCAGGCAGGCCCCGGACTGGAACAAAAAAATTAAATTCAGCGTGTATATCCCTCCCCAGCTTGACTGCTGGGCCGACCCGGGCCAACTGAAGCAGATCCTGCTTAACCTGTTAAACAACGCGGCTAATGTCATGGCTGAAAATGGCGGTGAAATTTCAATTTCCGCCGGAGAACAATCAGGAAAAAATGAAAAAGAATGGACTGTAATAAAAATAGCTGACACCGGGCCGGGAATTAATGATAAGATTAAAAATAAGATTTTTGAACCTTTTTTCACTACCAGAGAAAACGGCACGGGTCTTGGCCTGGCCATTGTCCGTCAACTTATCGAAAGTCACAGCGGTATTATAGAAGGAATAAATAACAGTAAAGGCAAGGGGGCTGTGTTTATTATTCGTCTTCCTCTACCGTAGGTTTTTAATAAAATGAAAACCCGTAATTTGATATTATTCTATCTCTGTCTGTCGGCGCTCACCATTATGCTGATTCCCGCTCCTGCCTGTCCGGCGGCCACGACTTTTCATAATCTGTTCGGCTACCATGATAGTCGGCAGCGCAACATGAGCTATCTTCCCCAATGGCTCAGCGTTCTGGAACGGCATCTGCGTTACGATGTGCCGGAAGGCAACTGCACGGAAAGTTTTTTTAACAGTTGCCACCTGAATAACTGGCTGAGTTTTCTTGATTCAATTAAATCGCTTTCCCGCTCCGGCCAACTGGCGGCGGTTAACCGCTATGCCAACAAAAAAAAATACGTTCTGGATATAACTAATTACGGGATGGAAGATTACTGGGCTATTGCCAAAGAATTTTTATATAATGGCGGTGATTGCGAGGATTATTCCATCACTAAATTTTTTTCCCTGCGCTGGCTTGGATTCAGGCCGGATGATCTACGGATTGTCATTCTGCAGGACACCAACCTCCAGGTTCCTCATGCCGTTCTGGCAGTGTCGACCGGGAATGATGTCCTGATTCTTGACAACCAGACCCAGCAGGTTCTTTCTCACCGGCAGATAGTTCATTACGTGCCTCTGTATTCAGTTAATGAAACAAAATGGTGGCTTCATATTCCGCCGATGTGAAAATCTGAACAGTTACAAAAAATGCAAGAAAAAAAACAACCGAAAAATTCTCTGATTATTGCCGGAATCCTTGTTTTTGTTTTCACTCTGCTGGGGCTCTGGGCAATTATCCGGCTCACCGGTCTGGAAAAAAAGCGCGACCTGGCCAACTGGCAGATAACCCTGGGAATTATGGCCGACAGTCGGGCCAACGAGGTCAACCGCTGGCTTGATCAGCAGTTTGCCGTCCTGCGCCGGTTGGTGGGAAACGGCTCACTGCAATTTTATGTCCAGCAGATAATTGAGCCGCCGGAACCGGGACAACAACCGGAACTCGGCCAGACTACCTATGTTCGTGAGCTTTTCTGCCTCGAGGCGGAACGTCATGGCTTCAGCGATAAAGAACAGACCAGGCCCCGGATTAAGGCAAATCTGGCCTTTACCGCCAATAACAGCCTGACCCTCTTTGGCCGGAATCGGGAAATTATTATCACGACTCCCGGAGTCAGCGAGCCGGACAGTAAATTAAGCGCCGGAATAAAAGAAGTTTTAAAAAACGGCAAGCCGGCCATTTATGATCTTTTTTTAAATGAAAACAATCATCCGGTTATCGGCTTCCTTATGCCGGTCTTTGTCATGCATAAAAATAAATCAACCCAACAGCCGATCGGGGTAATTTACGGGGTTAAGGATGCCGACCAACACCTCTTTCCCCTGCTGGCATCAAACAGTAATTCCACCAAAAGCGACGAAACAACGCTGATCGAAAAAAGAGGAGAAGAGATTATTTACCTTTCTCCTCTGGCGGATAAAACCCCTGCCCTGAAAAAAATACTGGCAGCCAATGCCGCCGATCTGGCAGCAGCCCAGGCCCTGGAATCTCCCGGTTTCTTTGGTGAATTACCTGATTATTCCGGTACTGCCGTACTTTTTACCAGTCGCAGACTCAGCGGGGTTGACTGGCTTCTCATGGAAAAAATTAATGTCGACGAGGCCCTTTCCGAGTCCAGCCATCATCAAAAATTCCTGCTGAGCTCTTTGCTCCTGGCCCTGTTCCTGACTATCATTTCCATAGCGGCGGCATGGTGGCACGGCAGCAGCATAAGAGAACAAAAGGCCCTGGAAAAACTTAAAATAAAAAGCCGGGAACTTGAGACCCAGACCAATCTTTTAAACGCGATTAATGATAATATTACCGATTTTATTCTTCTGCTTGACCATAATTATCATTTAATTTTCACCAACTATACCTTTGCCGCCAGGGTATCGGCCGGGCCGGAAGACCTGACCGGCAAGAGCCTGACAAGCGTCATGGGGCCGCAATCAGCTGAGATTATTAAAAAATTATGCAAAAAAATTACTAAGCAGCAACTGCCCCTGACCAGGGAACTGATGCTTGAGATAAATGAAATAATATCAACTTTCTCAGCGGCTATAATTCCTGTTACTCTGCACGGCGACAATGAGCCGTCAATCCTCATTACCCTGCACGACATTACCCGGCTGCAAGCCGAACGTCTGGAAAAACAACGGTTAACCGAACAGATTATTAACGCCCTTATGCGGGCCATTGATCTCCATGATCCCTATTCCGCCGGTCATTCCGCCAAGGTCGCCGAGATTGCCGAGCATGTCGGTCGGGAAATGAACCTGGATGAAGACTCGCTGGCTACCCTCAGCACAGCCGCCAATCTCTGCAACCTCGGCAAGCTGTCTATTCCTGCTGATATTCTCACCAAAACCGGCAGATTAACTGCTGGAGAGCAGAAAATCATTCGCCGGGAAAGTTTTTCCGCCGAAGATATTTTGAAAGAAATTGATTTTTCCGGCCCGGTGCTGGAAACAATAATGCAAAAGCATGAATTTCTTGACGGCAGTGGTTATCCTGCCGGACTCAAAGATGATGAAATTATTATGCCGGCCCGTATTCTGGCGGCGGTCAACAGTTATGTCGCCATGACAAGCCCTCGGGCATACAGGGATGAACGGACAGTTAAAGAAGCAATAGAACAACTTTTCCAGGATTCCGGAATTAAATATGACCGTCAGGTTATTGCCGCACTTTTCAATGTAATTGAGAATGTTCTTGGTCGGCCGGAATTAAAAAAATAACAGTAAGCTTTCAGCTTGATACAATCAGGTGTTTTTGATGAAATCAAAAAAATTTTTATTACTATATTTTTTATTTGACAATAGAACAAACGACGATTAAAAGATAAGTTAGAAATACAATAACTAATTTAATATTCGGGGAATATTGTAAAAATAACTGAGAAAAGGGAGAAAAGATGGAAAAAGCTTTTAATAAATCTAAATTGCTGAAATACACTTCCCTGTTGTTGATCAGCGCCTTGGTCGGAGGGATTACTCCCACCCCTTCCCTTGCTGAAGAAGATAAACCTGCAACAGAAGATTTTATGTCTACGGTAGAATATGACGCCAAGGTAGATGAACTTTTCAAAAAGGCAATGCAGGAAAGGGGTAATGGCGATCTCTTATCGGCAATTAATGATTTTCAGACTATTCTTAACAATAACCCCTTCCTTCACAGGGTCAGGCTGGAACTGGCAGTGGCTTCATATATGTCATATAAGCCGGATATCGCCATTGCTGAGGCCCAGAAGGTTTTAGATGACCCGGCAACACCGCCAAATGTCCGGGTTTCCATCCTTGCCTTTATCGCCCAGGTTCAGAAAAATAAAGAAAAAATGGGTTCATCCCGTCATTATTGGAGATTTCCGGTCAGTGTCTCCCACCTGCACGACAGTAATGTCAATGCCGGACCGGATTCCTATATACTGGGGGATGTGACTCTAACTCCCGACTCAGCAAAGAAAGCGGATTATGGAATTATCGCCACAGCCGGGGTAAACCATACATACAGAACAACAAAATCCTATGCTGTGGGCGGCGGGGCACCGGCAAGCCTGCTCTGGCAAAGCGCAGCCAGTGTTTATCAGCGAAATTACTTTGATGAAAAGGGTTCGGATTTTGATGTCTATACCTTGCGTACCGGGCCGACTCTAATCAGCAGGGGAAACTGGCGGGCAAATGTCAGCCTCCAGGAAGACTTCATCCGCTATGGCGGCAAAAACCTGGCCTACTTTACCTATCTTCTGCCTTCCTGGACTTACTATATCACCGACTCTCTCCATTCAATATTTGACGTTGAGGTCAGCAGACGGGATTACACCCAGTCGAGCGACCAGGGAAGAGACAGCGTGTTTATGTCGGGCCGGCTTTCCCTGGGTAAAACATTCAGGGCTGATCAATTTTCCCTGTTTGGCGGTTTTCAATATTTTAACGAAAATGCCAAAGACAGCCAGTACAGTACCGACGGGATAAATTTTTTCGTTGACGGTAAATGGAAAATTATAGAACAAAGCATTGCCTATGTTCTCTATAACCACACCGAGACCAGATATGATGAACCACCCCTGCCCGGCACAGCCGGATTTGACAAAAGCCGGGACGAGATAACCCGGATATGGACATTCGGGCTTAACTATACATTTAAAGATCTGGGTTTCCTGAGCGACTGGACTGTTGACGGCAAGTTGCGGCGCACCAAGACGGATTCCAATCTTGATGCCTACGAGTATACCCGAACCGAGACTTTTCTTACCCTGTCTCATACCTTTTAGCTGTAATTGAACGGCAATAATTTTCCGCATTTCCGGCTGGAAATTTCTTTTTTCCGGAAAAATTGACGGGAAAGACAAAAGTAGAAATTTTTAATTTATTTATAACGATTTGTTATAAATAGAAAAATAAGGTTTTAATCCTTTAGTGGCATGGAGGTTGCTATATTTGTTTAGTTAAATTATGAGTCATAAAATTAACTTGCTCTTATTGTAACTATTCAGATGTGCTTTACCTGTGCGTGATAAGGCCGGCGCAGTATATTAGTGCTATGTAAGACAGACTTATCGCATGCAGATGAACAGTTAACTCTTATTTCCATTAAAAAGATATCAAGTTATCTGAGGATACCATGAAAAGAAAAATAATTATAACAGCGGCATTAAGCCTGTTTGTTGCGACAATGCAAGCGCCTTATGTGATAGGTGCTGAAGATGATGTGTCGGCCTACAAGTGGGGAAGCTGGGAAAAGATGGTTGCTCCTAAAGCCGGGCCGATGATTGTGCCGACAGCTACGGTTGGTACTGTGCCTCAGCCTAACTATAAGCCTGATCCCGAGCCGAAGCCGCCACCGCCGCCTGAACCACCGCCGCCACCGCCGCCACCGCCGCCGCCACCGCCGCCGCCGCCACCGCCGCCGCCGCTGGAGCCGCCAACGGATCCGACGCCGGGACCGACGCCACCCCCGCCGCCGGTTGGTTCGGTACCTGTGCCGGTAAGAGAAATACCAATGCCGTAACCGCCGGAACCGGGAATAGAAAAATCAGCACCAAAGCCGAGAAGAATGAAACCAAGTCATCGAAGAAGGTAAGGATATAAAATCCTTAATAATGGCCGGCCTACCGGAACGGAGTGCTTTCCGGTAGGCCGATTATAATATTTATGTAGTTGAGAGTGATGTAGCAGTAATGCAGCAGACAGGCTTAAGATAATATTATGTTTAGTTTGATTTTGTCTCTGTCTCTTTGTTGCGGTAAACTTGATTAATAATTTTGGTAACAGCTCACAGAGTACCAGATCTTTTTTGTGATTAGACTGGCGCAGCATACCGGCACTATGTTAAGACAGGCTGATTGCGGAGGTAAGCACCCTTAAAACAGGAAATATACTTTGACTCCGAATATGCGGTGCCCTGTGAGCAGTTACTTCTCAAGCTAGTAATTATTTTTTTAAGGTGTTATAAAATTCATTATTACAAGGATCAAAAAATGAAAAACAAAACATCCAAGACACTCCTTGCTCTTTCATGTTTTATTATTAGTGCTGCTTACTGCCCTACGCCAGCTAATGCTTCCTCTTATAGCACTACGGTAAATCTAAACAACGTATCGCTTAACTTTACCTCCACGGATCCAAATGATATTTATTTTTTCCCTGACCAGAAAAACAGCTATTCACAGGTAAAAATAAATAGTCAAATAAACGATGATTACTTGATTGACGGTTGGGGAAATACCAGTGCAAGCTTGAGTTATGGAACTGCTGATAACGGCTCTAGTGCTACTACAACTACAACAGCTAATTCAATAACAACATCTGCCGGTGCTTTTTCGTCTTACGGACAGGATACATTTTCATCCGAGACATATGGAGCGCATTGGATTAATTTTTACACTTATAATCCTTTGACGGTAACTATTCAATTTGATTATAATTTAAATAGTCTTGTTGTTGAAGATATACCAACAACCGGCTCAACTTATTCTCAAATTGAAGCTCGTTTCTATGCCAGTGCGGATGGGACGTGGGATCCGGGAAATAGTAGCGTAATCTATGACAGTATACTAATTAACTTAGATGATCCATTGTCTGATTCAATAACTTTTTCTCATGACTTTTCAGATATGACAAAAAAATATGGTCGTTTTGAGATTCTCGCCTATAGTAGTGCTGATGTCAATCCTGTCCCTATACCAGGCGCGGTCTGGCTCCTGGGTTCGGGGCTGATAGGCATGTTAGGTTTCAGGCAATCCAGAAGAAAATAATTCCTCCTGTTTCTTCAAACAAAAAAGCTGAATCAATTTTAATTAATTGATTCAGTTTTTTTTGTCTGGGCTGGATAGTAACTGTTTTTGTAATTATTCATGGGATAAGCGCCTATGCTTTTTCCCAAAACCCGGCTTGAAAAAAGAGGCCTCTGACAGCTCAACTAATGATCGTCTGCAGGCAGGCTCCTACGGGCTCTCGCAAAAAAGGTAACTGCTCACTGGGCACCTCATCTTCGCCCATTCGGAGTTGAAGTTTACGCCCTGTTTTTTACAACCGCACCAGGGCCATACCAGTCAAAATTGCATACACAACCAGCCAGCCGAGAATATAAGCAAACATCCTGCCCGCCCATTTTTCGGATTTAAGTCCAAAAAGCGCAATCAGCAGGGTCAAGGGAAAAACAATCCCGGCCCAGAAGGGCTGGATATAATGAAGCAATTCCTGCAGTCCCAGAAAAAACCAGGGGCCGGAGATATTAAAAACCCCAAGTTTTTCCGGCTCCATGGGGGCTGAAAAAACCGCGCTGACTAAAATCATCAACAGGATAAAGGCTCCGCTTTTTTTCCAGGCCGGCTGATAGCGGCGCAAATGATCCCAGCAAAAAATACCCCAGATCAGGCCAAGGCCAAACAGATGATTGACATAGACCCTTTTCAGGCCGTCAGCATCAATTGAAAACAATAACCCGTTAATCCATGTCCCAATCAGGGGGATGGCCAGGGTGATATTCTCGGCAATATGCCCGGCTGATTCACCGGTGCTGTCGGCCCGCAGGACATATCCGGTAAAAAGCAGCAGCAAAGCAACAGGCAGAGAACCGGCCAGATACAGCCAGTTCTTCCAACTCAGCTTCCTGCTCAAGGGATAGATAAAGGCAAAATGACAAAGGACAAGTAAAAAGAAAAACTGGCTGGAATAAAAATGGAGCGAACGCCAGAAAAAACCGAATGGTACCAGGGTGTCAATGGCGCTTACTGAATAAAAAGGAGTGGCAGGATCATATTGCAGGGCAAGAACCAGGCCGGAGAGAACCGAAACAGCCAGGGCCACATAACTGTATTCGCCCCAGCGGATCTGTTGCAGGAATCCCTTTTCACCTGAATTCATATAGTCACGATATAGCCTGACTTCCCGGTCTCAACAATCTTTTCAACCGGGAAACCGGCCAGATCTTTCCGGGCCGGGCCGGCAAGTCTTTTACCCTCAGGAGAAAAACGGCTTTGATGACAGGGACAGATCAACAAATGATCCTTTTCACTGTAATTCAAACGACAGCCAAGATGGGTACACTTTCGCGACACAGCCCAGACATTTTTTTTCATGCTGAACATAATAAAATCATGATCAATAAAGACCTCGCCGTCATTCAGCAACTTATCGACCTTGATATGCCGGGGCTTGCGGGGTACATGAAAAAATAAATATTTAAAAAAAGGATAAACAAGCGCTGCCGTGGCCGCCATCATAAGGCCATTCCAGCTTTTCCGCAAAAAAGAACGGCGACCGCCACAGTTACATTCTGGTGAAATCATCCTTTATCGTAACTACTCATGGGGTAAGCGCCTAATGAGTGCAAACCTCAGTATTTGTAACTGGTCGGAGTCTGCGCTTACCTGCAGGGTGCAGGTAAGCGACCAGAGGGAGACTCCGATAGATTTTCGTGATCAGACTGGCGCAGCATACTGGTGCTATGTAAGACAGGCTGATCGCGGAAAAATGCGGTGCCCTGTGAGCAGTTACCCTTTATCCAGCAAAAACTTTTCCCGCAGCCTGTTACAGACATGATCGGGAACCAGGCCGCTGACATCTCCGCCATGCCGGGCAGCATCCTTGATAATACTGGAACTGATAAAAATCCAGCGAAATCCGGTCATCAGAAAGACCGTTTCCACCTCACGCTCGATTTTCCGGTTCATCAGGGCCAGCTGAAATTCATAATCAAAATCAGACACGGCCCGCAGTCCGCGGATAATAGCCCTGGCCCCATTCATGTAAGCGTAATCAACCACCAGCCCCTTGACCTGATCTACTATTACCCTGTCTTCATCAGCGGGGAAACAGTCACGAATCATTTCCAGCCGCTCCTCAAGAGAAAAAAGGGTGGACTTGCTGGAATTCTCAGCTACCCCGACGATTACCCGGTCAAAGATCAACAAACTGCGGTTAATTATGTCAAGATGGCCGGAGGTTATGGGATCAAACGTGCCTGGGTAAACTGCTATATTACCGTTAACTTCGCTGGGCGGGGTAAAAGGTTGATAATCATCACTCATGGCTAATTCCCGGTGTAAAACCAGAATCCGGTTCCACCATAAATCCTTTTATCATGAAGAGACAGGCAACCCGCCCGGTCGGGCAGGTTCACTTTTTCATCTTCCTCGATAATTACTGCTGCTCCCCGGGCAGTAAAACCTCCGGAAGCAAGTTCCTTAAGCAGCTTAATACTTAATTCCTTATTATAAGGAGGATCAAGAAAAATCAGAGAAAAACCGGGCTTACGTTTAAAACTATGCAAAAACCCAAGCCCCTTGCGTAAATCTCTTTTTACCAGGGTGAATTTATCAGCAAAATTACAGGCCTTGCTGTTAGCGCGAATCAACCTGAGTGCTTCCTTATTATTATCTATGGCCAGACAGCTTTCTGCTCCCCGGCTTAAGGCCTCCAGGCCAAGGGCTCCGGTTCCGGCAAAAAGATCAAGCACCCGGGCTCCGTTTACCTTGTTGCTGATAATATTAAAAAGCGCCTCCCGGGCCCGGTCGGAAGTCGGCCTGATAAGATTTCGTTTCTGTTTTGCCGGGGAAAACAGCCGCCTTCCTCCGGCGCTACCGGCGATTATCCGCATTTCATCCTACAGATAATCCTTGATCAGAACCTCAGCAATCTGCACGGCGTTCAAGGCAGCTCCTTTAAGAATATTATCAGCAACCACCCAAAAATTTATGCCGTTGGCAATTGACTCATCCTCACGAATCCGGCCGACCATGGTGGCAAATTTACCGGCGCAGTTAACAGCCATAGGGTATTCATCGGCAGCCGGATTATCAACCAGCTCAACTCCGGGGGCATTTTTCAGCAGAGCTTTTACTTCTTCCGCGCTTATCTTCTTATCCGTCTCAACATTAACTGCCTCGGAATGGCCGTAAATAACCGGAACCCGCACCGTGGTTGCGGTAACGCCAATACCATCATCTGCAAATATCTTTCTGGTCTCATTGACCATTTTCATCTCTTCCTTCGTGTAACCGTTATCCAGGAAGACATCAATATGAGGTAAACAGTTAAAGGCTATCTGATAAGGATATACCTCGCTGACAAGCTTCTCACCGGCAACCCAGGCCTGCACCTGACTCTTTAATTCCTCTATTGCCTTGGCCCCGGTACCGGATACGGCCTGATAGGTTGAGACAACGATACGTTTGATGCCGACCTTGTCATAAATCGGTTTAAGCGCGACCAGCATCTGAATTGTCGAGCAGTTGGGGTTGGCTATAATGCCGCGCCGGGTATATTGACTAATAGCGTGAGGATTAACCTCAGGCACGACCAGAGGGATTTCCGGATCCATCCGATAGGCGCTGGAATTATCAACTACCACGGCTCCGGCTTCGGCGGCAGCCGGGGCAAATTCCAGGGAACGCGAAGCTCCGGCGGAAAAAAGCGCCACATCAATATCTTTAAAGGAATCCCCGGTAAGCTGCTGAACAGCTATCTCCTGATCCTTGAATTTCAACTTCCTGCCAACCGATCTTTCCGAGGCCAGCAGGCGGAGTTCCCCCAGCGGAAAATCACGCCGGGCCAGAACATCAAGCATGGCGCCACCCACTGCTCCGGTAGCGCCGGCCACTGCTACATTTACTTTTGTTTTACTCATTTTTATCCTCAAAATACATCGAAATTACAAATTGACGGTCTCATAAAAAGTCATTTTTTATTTCATAATTACTCGAGCCGGAATGACGATACGTGGATTTTTTACCTTTTTACGAACCCATTACAAATTAATCGTCTCGCTTTGCAAAAAAACCAGGCGGTTAAGACCGTTCAAATACGCCTTGGCTGCTGCGGTGACAATATCAGGATCAGCCCCCTGGCCCACCACAATTTTACCATCCTGCTCTATGCGCACCATCACCTCACCCTGAGCATCAGTACCGCCGGTAATGGAACTTACCCCGAAATAAAGCAGCTTACTGGCGGTTTTGGTCAACTGGGCGATGGTTCTGAAGGTGCCGTCAATAGCGCCTATACCAATGGAAGCCCCTTCGACTTCTTTATCGCCGATCCGCAGCCTGACTGCGGCAGTGGGGATGCTCATATTCCCGCTCATGGCGCCCAGGGAAACCAGTTCATAAGTTTCAGGAACCCGGAAAATTTCATCCATTAAAATGGCTTCAAGATCCTCGTCAAACATATCTTTTTTAACATCGGCAAGTTCCTTGAAACGGACAAACACACGATTTAATTCATCATCACTAAGATTATCATAACCCATACCGGCAATTCTGTCTTTAAGAGCATGACGGCCCGAATGCTTGCCCAGCACCAGATTTCCGCCGGCCAGACCAACATCGCATGGATTCATAATTTCATAAGTAGTACGTTCTTTTAAAATGCCGTCCTGGTGAATCCCCGACTCATGGGCAAAGGCATTGGCCCCGACAATAGCCTTGTTGGGCTGTACAGGCATCCCGGTAATAGCGCTGACCATCTTGCTGGAAGGGCATATCTGTTCTGTAACAATATCGGTACGATATGGTAAGTGATCGGCCCTGGTTCGTAAAATCATTACCATTTCTTCCATGGCCGTATTGCCGGCCCGTTCGCCGATACCGTTAATTGTCGATTCTACCTGCCGGGCTCCGGCCTCAATCGCAGCCAGAGAATTGGCCACGGCCAGGCCCAGATCATTATGGCAATGGACGCTTAACACGGCCTTGTCAATATTAGGAATATGCTCCATCAGATAACGAATCATGGCCCCGAATTCATCCGGTACTGCGTAGCCGGTGGTATCAGGAAAATTCAGGGTGGTGGCCCCGGCCTTGATTACTGCGGTAAACACCTGACAGACAAAATCAAGATCACTGCGGGAAGCATCCTCAGCCGAAAATTCCACATTCGAGGTATATTGGGCCGCATGTTTGACTGAGGAAACAGCCAGATCAAGCATCTGCTGTCGCTCCATTTTCAGCTTATACTTCAAATGAATATCAGAGGTGGCAAGAAAGGTATGAATACGGGGGTTTTCACCATTTTTCAATGCCTCCCAGGCCGTGTCTATATCTTTGACATTGGCCCGGGCCAGGCCGGCAACCTGCGCTCCTTTAAGATTGTCGGCAATATTCTTTACACAGTCAAAGTCACCGACCGAGGCTATCGGAAATCCGGCCTCGATAATATCCACCTTAAGCTTGACCAGCTGCCGGGCCAGACGGAACTTTTCCTGCATATTCATGGTGGCGCCGGGAGACTGCTCACCATCACGCAGGGTTGTGTCGAAAATATATATTTTATCGCCAATGCTGTTCTTGCTTTCCATCACTATTCCTCATTCCTCTCCCAGGAGGTTGTCCGAGAATAGGCATTTTTTCTCAAATCAAGGCATTTTTAAAAAATAAGCGCAGTCATCTAATTGATATTACAAGCATTATTTTTTAAAATAACACAGAGTTGGGGAAAAGGGCCATTCTGGGGACAGCCTCCTAGATGATCTTTTTATGTTCTTCTTTTACCTTGCCCGCCTTAGTCAGCCATTTAAACAGCCCGATAATCGGGCCGGACAGGACATAGCCGGCAGCTATAACAAACAGGGTAATCTGTGGCTCACTGGCAACAACCATTAAGAAAAGAACAAAGCCAACCAGCACCTGAAAGGTTTTTGCCTTGGAGATATGCTTAAAACTGTTATACCTATGAGAACT
>JANTGB010000019.1 GCA_024763115.1 Desulfobulbaceae bacterium
GAGCAGCAGCGTCAAGAGCCTGCTGAATAGAAGAGTACTGGTCGGGAACCGTAAGGATCGCGGCCGCGACCCTGTCTTTCGCCCCCCAGATTATCGCCCATATCACAACCAGGGACATTATTCTGAAAATATGTTGTTTTGTCATATAGTAACCCTAAGGCTCATGGCTGACCGCGACACCAGACCCGCCATAAGCGCCCATATCATTGACAGAGCCCCCTTTATCCATATAAAAGGGATCAAACATTCCCTTATCCTTACAGGGTGAAGCCGGCTGGAGATGAAAATCACCGTTAACAGGGTCGATAAAGAGCGGATCAAGGGCAATATTGCCATTCATCCCACGAAAACTTCCGTCCTGAATATCGGAATAGACGGGCCTTGCCGCCGGGCCGGTTTCCTTCATATACAGGTCTTTGCCCCTGTTCTCCCAGAGAATTATATTGGTCAGCCGTACCGAGCCCCGGTCAATATAAATGCCGCCGCCCAGATCCGCCTTATTGGCGACAATAGTATTATTATCAATGATGGTTGCGGCCCTGTCACAGGAAATGCCGCCACCGAACCGGGCGCAGTTTTTCCAGAGAACAGTGTTACTGATTCTGGAAGAGTCCCGCATGCAGCTGATTGCTCCACCGGAATTTTCCGCTGTATTTCCCTGCAGTCGATTCTTTAAGATTGTGGCCGTCGAACGAAAAGAATAGATTCCGCCCCCGGACGAGCTTGCCCTGTTGTCGCTGATGAGATTAGCGCCGATAAATGGGGATGATTGAGTATCACAATAAATCGCTCCACCGAAAACAGCGCTGTTGGCAATGATCACATTATTGGTAATAACGGGCGCGGTTCCCGGCTTACAGTAAATTCCACCGCCATTAGGAGAGACTCTGTCGGCAATGGGTTCGCTGGTAATGGTAAATCCGTCCAGGATCGCCCTGCTGTTGCCGGCAAAGGTTATTACCGGCCGACCGGATTTGCCGATAATCCTTGTCCGGTCGGCGCCTGCATCGCTTTTTATTGTCAGGTTCTTTACTATTGTTAAGTTGTCAAAATACAACAGATAGGTTCCAGGGGCAATCAAAATTGTATCATCTTCAACGGCGTTACGGACAGCCTCCTGAATTGTTTCATATTGATGGGGAACGCGGATAACAGTGGCTGACGCATTTGGCGCAAGTTGGCCTGAAAAACAGAAAAAACAGAGAAAAATTATCATCCAGGCAAAATAAATTGCCGGGAGATATCTTGAAAAATAAGTTAATTTCACTTTGTCCAACCAATACATGTAAGACAGGCTGATCGCGGAGGTAAACACCCTTAAAAACAGGACTTAAACTCCGACTCCGAATATGCGGCACCCTGTGAGCAGTTACGTTAATATCACTTTTTCCAGCCGATAACATCAATTCCGGCAGTTACATTTTGATAAATATTATTGCTGCGGACTTGAGCTGCAGGAACTGCCAGCAGGCGGATACCGGCTGTCATGTTGCCGTTAATATCATTATTTTCAATAACTGCCTGATCCACATTCCACAGGCTTATGCCGGTTCTTCTGTTCGCAAAAATAGAATTATAGTTTATCTTGAGATTATCCATCTTGGTGCATCTTATACCGGCGGTAAGATTGCCGAAAATTGTGTTATTTTCAATTACCGCCCTGATACGGGTATCTGTCCCGTCAAGACCTCTAATTCCTATACCGGCTCTTTTATTATTAAAAATTGTATTATTTTTAATAATTAATTCCCGCTCATGGTCGGCAAAGTTAATTGCCCCTATCCCCACTTCATTTTGATAGCAGAGATTACCGTCAATAGTAGGGCGACCGTTTTCCCTGATGCCCACGGCAGGGGCAAAGGCGGATTTATTACCTGATTTCGGAAAGGCATTGCTGAAAATTTCATTGTTACAAATGGAGGCTGCGGAATTGCCGCCATTGGCAATTCCAGGGCCCTTGTTGGCATAAATAACATTATTTTTTATAAGGGGCCGGGCTTCAGTATCCAGGGCCGGGCCCATGCCGACCCCGAGACCTGTGGCCAGGATTCCTCCCCAACTGAGATTGCCGGTAAACACATTGTTAACTACGAGCGGGGAACAGCCCCGAATTTCCATGAGAAAAAGGTTTATCCCGGAAATAAATTTCTGCATGTTCTGAAAAGTAAAACCATCTACTTTCATGGCAGCGGTCGTGTCAGGAGCAAAGCTGATCAGGTATCCCGGCTCCTCCAGCTCACTGCCGTCGATTATGGTTCGTAAAGTTCTTTTTAAAATTTTCTTTTTTCCCGGCCCATCTACCAGTTCATTGCCGTCATCACCGACAAAACTCTTGAGGCTGATTCCTTCCTTGATCACGATTCGTTCGTTATATGTTCCGGGCATGACAATAACAGTATCACCTGATTCAGCCAGTTCCATGGCCTCGGCAATGGAAAAATAATCATCCGGCACAATCAGCTCCTCAGCCCAAAGCAGGGGGACGGGAAAAAGCAGGAAAAAAATCAGGGGCAGCCATAGACAGTGGGGCAGGGAAAAACGGAAATGGCTGGGCTGGTTGTTTTTTTGTTTCATTGCTGTCGAACTTACCTGCGTAGAATGCGCAATGCGCACCTTTCACCTGTCAAATGAGCCGCAAACCGGACATTCCGGGTTACGGGATACCTCAAGATCCTGAAAGCGCATGGCTGAATAATCCATGATCAACATGCGGCCGCCCAGCGTGGGGCCCGGACCGGCCAGATAATTAATTGCCTCAATGGCCTGCATACTCCCCACAGCGCTGGTAACGCCGCCCAGCACCGGAACATCTTTCTCCAGGGCCGGAGATTGGGGAAAAAGACAGGCAAGACAAGGGGTTAGCGGAGGATCAAAAAAACTTACCCGCCCCTCCATGCCCCAGACAGCCCCATGAACCATGGGAGTGCCTTTTTCCACCATATATTGATTCAAGACAAAACGCGCGGCAAAATTATCAAGACAGTCAATGATAATATCAGCATCGCCAACAAGCTCATCAACAGTTTCACTGACAATTTTCCGGGAAACGGTTTCGAACAAAACCTCGGAATTGAGCTTTGCCAGGGTATCGCGGGCCGAGCGGGTTTTGTCAACCCCGATATTAACCTCCTTATGAAGGAATTGCCGGTTTAAATTGGTGATATCCACCACATCCGCATCGCAAAGGGTGATATGACCCACCCCGGCAACGGCAAGATTCAACGCGACCGGGCAGCCAAGTCCACCTACTCCGGCAATAAAAACCCTGCTCTCTTTTAATTTTTCCTGGGTCTGCTCATTCCAGCCGTCGAGCATTATCTGTCGTTGATATCTAAGCAATTTTGCCGTCCGCTTTACTAAATCCACCGGCATTTTTCAGCCAGAGGGCAGTTCCTTTCCACCTCATTGCCGGTGGGAAAAAGTTGCAGTTCCCCGGCCACATATTCAATGGCGCGCCTGGTTATTTCCTCTGACATGCCGATGTGGTTTTCAGGATTTATTGTCTGTTCAATTTCGGCGCGACTGAACTTGCCCGCCACCTCGGGCCGTTTCAATAACAGATCAACCAGCGGCTCTTCTTTTTCCAGAGCCTCCATGCTGGTTTCATAAATCAACTGATGGGCCGTCTGTTTGCCCATCTTGTTGCCGAGAAAAAACATCAGGGCCTCGGTTGAAATGCTGGTTGCCGCTCCCGCAACATTTTCGTTAATCCGCTTTTCGTGGATTATAAGATTATTTAAGATATCCTTCATCATGGCCAACTGGCCGCAGATAAAAAGCGAGGTGTCGGTAATAGTCACCCATTCAAGGCGAACCGAACGGTAATCCCGTTCATGTTCACTGATCAGGCCCTCCAGTCCCAAGCCGGCATTGGCATTTATTAATTTTGCCAGTACCACTACCTGCTCGCACATTTCGGGATTGCGCTTATGGGGCATGGTGCTGCTGCCGATTTTGCCGAACTGAAAAGGTTCTTCCATTTCCCCGATTTCATTACGGGCAAGGCAGCGGATTTCATCGGCTATCTTGGCCAGGATCCCGGAAATCAGGGCCAGGGTGGAGAGAAATTCAGCAATCCTGTCCCTGGCGTTATGCCACGCGGTATGGGGCGGTATCAAGCCCAGCCGCAAAGAAAACTGTTCCAGCAGCCGAAAAGCCTGGGCGCCAAAGGCATCCATGGTTCCGACCCCGCCGAAAAGCTGACTGACCAGGAGTCTTTTCCTGCTGTTGGTCAACCTTTCATAGTTGCGCCATAACTCATCAAGCCATACAGCCATTTTCAGGCCCAGAGTCATGGACAGGGCGTGTTGGGTATGGGTTCTACCGATAGTTACCAGGTTCCGGTAACGATCCGCCAGCCTGATTACCTGGTGAATAATAGCCCTGAGATCACGTTCAACAATATCGACAATATCACGAATTTCCAGAATCTGGGCAGTATCCTGGATATCCTGAGTGGTAGCGCCGAAATGAATAAATTCTCCGGCCTCCTGCCCGCAGACCCTTCTCAGGGCATCAAGCAGGGGCATAAGAGAATGACTGGTTATCTTTAAGCCCTGCTTGACGGCAGCAAGATCAAGCAGACTGATATCCGCCTTGTCCCTGATATTTTCCGCCGCCCAGGCCGGAATCATGCCAAGCTCGGCCTGGGTCACAGCCAGGGCGACTTCCACGTCCAGCCAGCGCTGGTAGCGATATTTATCACAAAATATTTTTTTCGCTTCCGCTGTGGTATAGCCACTGCTGTAAAATCCGGAGTCTACTATATGGCCGCAGGGATCACATCCATTCATAGTTTACGATCCGTCTTTCTTTTTTCCTCAATATCCATGATCACCTGGTCGACAATTGTCAGGGCCTGGCCGATATACTGTTCAGGATGGTCAAGCAGAAAAAGATCTTCCGGGCTGAAATATGAACCTGTTTCCGGGTCACCGATTACGGCATCTTTCAAGGAAATATCACTCTCCCGGGCAGTGCAGGCCAGGTCATGAACTTTTTCCAGGGCTTTCATTTTACCCATGTTCTTACTTAATTGAAAAGTCAACCATTCAGTGGTGATAAGATTTTTGTGGCGGTAAAGGTTGGCCAGCATCTGCTCAGTCCGCACAGTAAGCCCGGACAACACATCCACCATATAGCGCAGACAGGTTCCGGTGTAAATACAAAGTTCAGGGATAGCCAGCCATTCCGCCCATAAGCAGCGGGGGTCACGTTCATGTTCATGTCCCATGCTTTCCATGACAGTGGCGGCAAGAGACCTGACATGCCGGGAAACAGCAATGACGCGTTGACAAATGACAGGATTTTGCTTGTGGGGCATGGTGCTGCTGGCCAGGGCCCCGGCAGGAGGAGGCTCAGCCAGTTCGCTTATTTCCGTTTTCTGCAGCTGATATATTTCATTGGCGATTTTGGCAAGAGTCATAACCAGCATGGAGAAGACAGACGCCAGTTCGGCAATTTTGTCCCGCGAGGTGTGCCAGGAGGCCGGGTCATGTTCAAGACCCAGTTTTTGCAGTGTCTTCTGCGCCACCTCCATGGCCATGGGGCCGAGAGCAGCCATGGTTCCCACTGCCCCACCCAGTTGGCCGCAGACTATTGCGGCCTGCACATGCTTAAGCCGTTCAATATGACGGCGAATTTCACCCAGCCAGATCGCGATTTTCAAACCAAAGGTAGTGGGCAGGGCCTGTTGTCCGTGAGTACGGGCAACCATGGGAGTCTGCCGATGTTCCCCGGCCAGATTCAGACATTTTTTTTCCAGATCACGAAGGTCACGGAAGAGAATTGTATTAACCAGGCGAAGCGCCATTATCTCTCCTGTATCGAGAACATCCTGGGTGGTAGCGCCGAAATGGACAAATTCACCATATCCGGCAGAACAGGCCCGGCGCAGACCGCCAAGCAGGGGGATTACCGAGTTACGGCTCTTCCCGTATCCTTCACGAATACTCGGCAAATCAAGAAATCGCAGTTTGGCCTTGCGCTTGATTTCCTCTGCCGCCTCTGGTGGAATAATTCCCAATTCTCCCTGAGCTGCTGCCAGGGCTGCTTCAAAATCTAGCCAGCGCTGCAGAACAGCCTTTTCGGCAAAAATTCCGGCTAACTCCGGAGTGCTGAATACATGGGGATTAAACTGAAAATCAATGGGGTGGGCGGGCATATTTTTGTTAATTTACCCCGGCTGAACACTGATAGGCATGGGAGAGGATACAGAGCTGATGTTTATCCTCATCAAGTGAACCATAGGGCCTGGTTCCGGGATAGATGGTTCTTTCCGCGCAAATCCGCAGCGCAGCTTCCCTGGTCGGCACCTTGTCTAATTTACTGCGCTCCAGAACTTGCCGGACGATACTGCGCATCTTATTATCAACAAACCGCAGGACATCCTGAACAGACGGATTAAACACCGGGCCGAACAGCCCTTCCATGGACAGTGACCCGCCGCAACCGGCAACCAGGTCGGGAATTACCAGAATGCCGCGTTCATGCAGGATATGTTCAGCTTCAGGAGTAATTGCCAGATTGGCACCGCAGACAACTGCTTTAACCTGCATTGACCGAGCCTCTTCAGCGGTAATTGATTTTTCAATAGCTGCCGGGATAAAAATATCGCAGGAAAGATCATAAATTCGCTTACTCTTACCATAGCTGCCGGTTGTTTCCGTATCAGGAATCAGGCCGTTAGCTGATTGCTGCAGGAGTTTCTCTATTTCAAGAAATTTATTATGAACACCGACAAGACATTTTTCCCGATCGGCTGCGGCAATTATCCGCACTCTCTCCCGGTCGAGACAATAGGCGGCGCCCGAGGCAAGGCCGCCGAATCCCTGAATCACTACCTTTGCCTCAGGATAGGATATATCAAGATAATCAAGAACTCCGAGACAGGCCGAGGCAAGGCCGGAACCGGCCCGCAGTCTGCCGAGCACCGCATGTCCGGCTGGTTGCGCCAGGATATCAATGCGCTGCATGAAATTATCATAATCAAGGCCCTGGGTATGGGCCACCGCTATCTTGATTGAGGGAATATCGAGCCGGGCAACGATCCTGTCAAGTTCCGGCATTGTCGTGTTCATATCCGGGCCCATGGAATAACGTTCGCGGATAAATGGCCGGATTGCCCGGATAAAGCGAAAAAGAGCCTCTTCTTTTCCCGGAGATGCCGGATCATAGTCAATTCCGCATTTGGCCCCGTCCGCGCGAATACCGGCAATCCGCATTTTAAGCGTCATGGTAGCGGCCAGTTTTTCTATACATTCACGAGTGAGCCCCTTCTGCACCCTGATTCCACCGGCGCATAATTCATGAGCAAACTTGTCAATAGCCAGCCAGCCCTTGAATCCCTCAACAGGATCAACGTACTCAACGACTAATTCCGGTTTGCCTGGTTCACTTTTATTCATTTTATCACCTTGCCCGGGTAAATTTGTTCAAATTAAGGGGCTCCGGGATCAATTATCAGTGGTGGCCGGTTGTCTTACGCTCCGGCTGAACGGCAACCGGAACCTGCTTATTCTTCTCACCCTCGAAAAAGGCTTTGATCAGCGGCCTCGACACATCCACCATGGCGATTATAAAGGTAAAAAGATTGCTGTTTCGAGCCAGGACGGTATCAAGGAGGGTTGGGGTATCCCGTATCGGGTCCCCCTCCCAGGGAACAATATGCATATGATAGGTGCCGAAAATATCCAGATCATCCTGATCGCATTTTTCATAGCAGAGTTTCAGTTCCAGGGGATCGGTTATCCAGCCCCTTTGGCTCATCGGCGTCCTGGAGGGCCTGGCGTATTCAGCCATGACCGTATCCATATAGGTCTTTAACGGCTCAACTGTACGGGCATTTTTTTTAACCGGCAAAACTCGTTTGATAAAAATTTCCCGGCCTTTTTGTGAACCAGCCAGAATACCATAGGCCCGCCGAACCTTGGATTCACCGGGAAGAAACTCGCCGGCCATTTTTCGTTTACAGTGACTGACAATCTCATCCCAGCCTGACTGGGGCAGAAAAATACGTTCTGTTTGTTCAAGAGGCGTTATCATAAACGTATCAGCCTCCGGCAATGGGAATAATCAGAGATATTTCATCATTATTATTAAGGATAACATCAGTCCAGCTATCCTTGCTTAATTTTCCATTGATAAATATGGAAAGCAGGGCCGGATTGTCCTGGAGTAAATTTAAGCCGGGATATTGGCTGATAATGGTTTCCATACATTCAGCCAGATTATCGGCCGTAATTTTTACTTCACGCCGATTATCCGTAAACTTACGTAATGGAAAAGGAATGATAATGTTAACCATGAGTTATCCCAGTTGCTCCAGGACGGCATGCAGGGCCTGAGGCAGAAACCGTAATATTTCTTCAATCTGGGTAGCCGGGGTGGGCCGGGAAAGTTCGCCTGCCTTTCTGTTGATCCTTCCAGCTATGCGACAGGCTTCAAGGGGGGATTTGCCCGCATAGATCAAACCGCTGATCATGCCGGTAATCAGATCACCGGTGCCGCCGATGGGCTCCATGGTTTCAATGCAGGGTTCCTTAATGGTCTCAACAATTTCACCATCCCGGCAGATATAATCCACTTCACCCTTGACAAACATGGTGGATGGGGTGTTTTCCGCCTCATAGGCTCTTTTAATTAACTCGGGAACATTTTTTTCCAGTTGAAAAATATACCCTCTGGTAAAAGAGGGATGATCGGCCTTGTCATCTGCCAGAAACGCCATTTCCCCCAGATCCGGGGTGAAAACGTCATAATAGGCGGCATCACCGCCTGCCTTGGCCACATACATTGTTCCGGCATCAGCGATCATGACCGGTTTTTCAGCCATGGTATCAATGGTGGCCAGGACTTTTTTATTTAAATTTATATCCGGCATAACGTAATGGAGAGTCATTACCTCAACGCCCATTTCCGGAAGATTTTTTGCCAGATATTTATAAATAGCTTCGCTGCCGACTCTATTACCGATATCACCGGCGACCATGCCGACCGGTTTAGCCATGCCGTATTCCCGACAGATCAGGGCAGCAGCCGTCATCATGGCCTCATTACCCCGGTTGATTTCAAGGTCGTGCCCGTCTATTTTGATTCCCTGGGGAGTTATATCAATGGGACCAACCAGCAGCGGGAGTTTATCTACCGGTACGGAGCCGGCCAGAAGCAGCATGAATTAATCTCCTATCGCTTTGACAAGTTCTTCATACGAGGTGTTCAGAGAATAGGCGCATAGAGAATATCCGACTTCTCCAGGGCTGGGAGTATGGTTAAGCCGTTTGCCGATCATTTCCGTTGCCAGGTAAGGGACATCAGGGCAGCCGCCGCCGGAGATATTAACTATGCGATTATCTTTTTTATCAACCGTCATTTTCATGTTGGCAGCCCGGATCATCAGGTAGTCGCCGACAAACTCCTTGATACGGACAAACTGCAGCGGTTCCATGCCTTTTGACGTAATGGGCACCACGTCAAGCGGCAGAAGATCTACTTTGTTAAGCAGGGCGGTGATCTCCGCTTCAACGGCAAGGGGAAATTCAACGCTGAGATCGCATCCTGTCCTGTAGGATGGGGGGGGGCTGACTACCCTTATCTCATAACCCTCGTCTTTGAGAAGTTCCTCAACGGATATAACAGTAGTTGGATGAGCAAAAATCAAAAGGCCTTTCGTTACTGATTCTTTTTCAGGCGACGTTTCTGTTTTTTTCTCTTTTCGAAACCATTTCATGCCCTTATCTCCGCATAATTGTATTTAATATAATTATTTTTACTGATTAAATAGAGCTGGTTAAGGAACAGCCCCAACATGCACCCGTATGCATTACACCCTTTTTCCGGCAGTTCGATAATTTATTATTACAATCTGACAGAATATCAATCCACACAACACGGCAATTTTACCTGCAAATTCGGGGCCGGCGGAAGTGCTTCTCATTGACCATGAAATTACCAGGGCAGCCCCGGCCAACATGCCGAGAGTGGTTATACCGGCATCAATATCCCCCTGACCTGCTTTAATAATCTGGCGAAAAGGACAGCCGTCAATAATAACCGAAGCAAGACCAACCAGCACCATGGCTAAAAAGGTCCAGCCATGACTTAAGTGAGAAGCCGGCTGACCATTAAGGCCGAAATTAAACTGCCTGGTGGCAAAACTGACGACAAGAGCCGTGACAAAAAAGGCAATAACCCCGGACAGCAGGGTTGTTTCCTTGAATAAAAAGAAATTGCGAAATCCACCGGTAATACATAATCCTGATCTCTGGGCAAATCCGCCGATAATAAGCCCCAGGGCCAGAGAGAGTAAAACCGGGGCATGCAGGGCTGCCGGTCCGGTTCTACCCTCTTTGATAAAGGCCGGTTCCATAATTATAAAAACAAGAAGTAAAATAGCAAGTGCCGGGACTATGTAGCCGTTTATTTTAGGCAAATTCTTCTCTCGATCAAGGAAGACGCCGGCCTTTATATGTTTTGCCCCCAGCCAGACGCCGAACATCATTCCCAAAACAGCGGCAACAGCAGTCAGGTCGCCGGCGGCAAGCCGGATAATCATCTTGATGGGACAGCCGATAAAAACCGCGCAGCCGACTATGATAAAAAAACCGAGAAAAAAACGAATAATGGGCGAGGAACCGCCGGTTACCTTGAAGCGCCTGGTTTTTACGGCTACAAGAAATGCCCCCAGGATAAAACCGATGAGTTCAGGACGAATATAACTCATTCGCAGTTCATCATGAAGCTGCAGAGAGCCGGCCAGATTTTCCAGAAAGCATGATATGCAGATTCCGGAATTAACCGGGTTGCCGAAATAAGAAATTAATACGCTGCCGATACCGAGCAGGATGCCGGTAATAACGGCAAGATCTAAAATCCTGGCCATCTATTCGCAACCCCCGGCAATTCTTCTTTGCAGATAATAGATATTGTCAAGAGCTGCTGTTATCATTTTGTCGCCGGGTTTTAATTTTTTTTCCCGGTTCAGTTTACTCCGGGCCTCGGGAATAAGTTTCAAAACCGTGTTACCAACAAATAAAGGTGATTTCTTATCAACAAAATCAGGTTCCATTTCAATTGCCGCCCGATACATTTTTATTGATTCCACCAGGTTACCCTGGCTGTTCAGGAGCTGGGCCTTATATATATAGGCTTGGGCTTTTTCAGGATGAGACTGGATAATTTCCTCAAGTTTTGTCAATGCTTCAGCGTAATGCCCCAGCTTTTGCAGATTAATGACCTCTTTGTAGGTCTCAGCGTTTTCGGCTATCTTTTTTTCATATTGTTTCTTCAAGACCAACCCGGCATCACTCTCAGGCCTGTCCTGTTTTTTTGCCGTTATTTCATGCTGGGTCACCATACCGGCAGTTATCAGCAGCAGGCCAACCAGTATAACAATATTTATTTTATCCAGTCGATCCATCATAGTTGTCGGCAAAGTTAAGGGAATTACCCAGTGAGTAGTTGATTTTACAGTATTCCGGCACCCGCAACCGGGCCGTCATAAAAATCAGCGGCATCGACCCGGCCAAGGGTGTCATCCCGTACCTTGTCGCGAATTAATGCCCTTATCTTTTCTTCACTTTTTACGCCCCACCAGTTATTGCGGGCATTAACATCCCATTCCTGCCCTTCCAGAAGGGAAATGTTGTAATCAACATTATCGGCAATATTATTATCCCGCAGCAGAACCCCGGCCTTGACAACATAAATAATGACTCCTTTGCCGTTGCGGGCGATATTGTTATAGCGGATGTTGGCCAGACCGCTTTTTTTTGCATAAATACCAAAAAAATCATTTTTGCTGATTTCGTTATGGATAATGGAAGGACAGCTGCCGCCGCCGTAAAGAACACCGCCGCCGTTTTCCGTAATCCGGTTATACATGATGGGCATCACACTGATCAGACCTGTTTTTTTAACATTCTTCTGGCCGATTGCAACCCCGTTATGATGAAAATCACAATGGGCGATAACAGCGTGAGCCGAATGGCCATGGACTGCGGTATGGGCATAACTGAATTCGCAATATTCAATAATATTAGCGATGCTGCCCAGCATGTTAACCGCACCCCAGTCGCCTGGCTGCGGCGCTTCTGCTGCGCTGGTAAAAATAATCTTATGACCGGGGGTTCCCTGGGCGAGTATTTTGCCCTTGACGATAATCTCAAGGCCGGGGAAGTGATTAAGTTTATCAAGGCTGAGCTTGGCCGGGCCGAACCTTTCCACTCTGGCAAAACGAACAACGGTACCGGGCATGATGATCAAAGTCACTCCGGCAGGGATCTCGATATCCCCCTGGAGAAGAACTTCACCCTGCCAGATCGTATCCTCGGCCAGAACGCTTTTATTTAAAACCAGCTGCGCAGCGCCAACGGAACCTGCCGTCAGCAGCATGGCTAACAGACTGACAAATACGGCACCCCTCTTACTGTATACTTGTAACATGTTCCTGTTCCTTTGTAACTATTCAGCCATGGGGATAAAACCGCCCCAACCACTGTCTTATAACTGTTCAGATGTGCCTTAGATTTGTTCATTTAGATCACTGCTCTAAATGCCCACCTTACACCTCATCTCAGCGAATTTATTTTCGAGAGACCCCTTAAGCAATCCTAACCCACTAAAGTGGTGAAGGCCCCAGGGTTCTCAGGACTCTTTTCAGTACTCCCTCGAAGTCTGGGAGGCTGTCCGAAAATAGGCATTTTTTCTCAAATCAGGTAAGCGCCGGACTCCGTGAGGTACAGCCGACCATTTACGTTTCTTTTAATATTTTCTGTACGGTGCCATATTGGCAAGCTTCAGACGTTCCCTTATTTCATCGTATTCACTGTCTATGGGCTGGGCAAAACCGTCCAGCCACATACGATCCAGAACTTTAAGCACCTCACCATTGACCAGAACGGTTTCATCCTTTTTTATATTCATTATTATATCAGTAACCTGTTTTTCCAGTTCCCGGCCAACCTCGGGCATGGCGCCGATTGTACAGTAAGGCATGGGGATACTTTCCGCAATTATGTTAAAATCATCTTTGCTCACAATATGATGCGCGAGCATCCGGTCGAGATCCAGGGTAGGCGCCGCCCCAACGTCAAATTTGTCGAAATAAACACCATATATGACCTTATCGTGTTTAGCTGCTCCGGCCGGAATCGCATAATAAGAAAAGTCGGTTTCCGGATCAAAACCATTTTTCAGCATCAGGGCATATTGAGCCATGTAGCCGAATGGGGCCATGACCGGCCCGAAAACCATGCTCTTGCCCCGCATATCCTCAATGGTTTTAATCCCGCTGCCCTTTTTGGAGATAATTGATCCGGTGGCCTTATAGCCGTAACGACCGCGAACGTCAATAGCCAGCATATCCATACCATACTTTTCTTTCAGAATGATGGCGACAATGGAATTAACATGGACAAAATCAACCTTCTTATCTTTAACCAAATCTTCAAACTCAAAGGTGTTAGCCAGGATCATCTCAACCTTACGGCCCAGTTTTTCCTGGAGATAGGCATTAAACGGGGCAAACCTGGCTTTTGAATCCTCATAGCTGTCGCAGATCATGTAGCCGAATCTAATTGGTTTCTCATTGCTGATTGCAGAAGTGTTGTTCTCATCTTTACAGCCCAAAAGAAGAAAAACAACAGCGAACAGTAAAAAAACAGATTTAATTTTCATGAATTCCCCTTATTGTAAACCGCTCATAATTTCTATTTCTTTATCAAGATCTTTTAATTTTTCCGGGTCAGCAACTAAAGATTCGGCCTTGGCCATTTCCTTGTCGGCCTTATCCGCCATTCTCATTTTTTTATAATAAACAGCCAGATGCACATGCACCATGACGTCTTGCTGGTTAATGACTACAGCTTTATTCAGCCATTTTATTGCCTCATGATCCCGCCCCATTTTCAGAAGCACAATTCCCATACCGTCCAGGGCATCGAAATTTATTGCATCCTTTTTAATAATATAATCAAGCTGTTTTTTTGCCTCCTCAAGCTGGTTGGTTCGGTAATAAGCCATTGCCAGATTATTCCGTGAGTCAATATCTTCCGCATTCATGTATAGTTTCATTTTGTACTGAAGTATCTGGACGGAATCCGGAAGTTTGGAAATATTGCCGTGGCCATAAGCTGTGGCAGCCAGCAGCATAAATGTCGAGCAGATGATAAATATTTTTTTCACAATAAGCCTTTTGGTTAAATTGGAGAATAATCGTAACTGCTCACAGGGCACCGCATATTCGGAGTCGAAGTTTATGCCCTGTTTTTAAAGGTGCTTACCTGCGCCATAAGCCCGGTTTACGTATGACTAATACCGCGGCACAGGTCTGATGACGAAAATCTATCGGAGTCTCCCTCCGGTCGCTTACCTGCACCCTGCAGGTAAGCGCAGACTCCGACCAGTTACAAATACTGAGATTTGCAATCATTAGGCGCTTACCCTATAAGTAGTTACGAATAATCAAATCATATTTCTGCTTTTCAGAAACTCTTTGGCCACAGCTTCAGGTTCCATGGTTTCAGCTTTCTTGATTAATTCTTGCATTGTGTTATCGTCGATTTTTCCTTTCAGCTTATTTATCAGCCGGTCAAGAATGGGAAATCTCTCCAGCACTTTTTTGGTGGTTACCGGAGCGGCAATGGTTTTTTCCTGTCCGCCGGCACTATCAGCTTTAGTCACCGGCCCCATATAACCAAAGGGGTTCAGCCAGACCATATTAAACTGCTGCATATAATATTCTTTTACTATGGCATAATCTTCCTGGGAATTCCCCCCAATGTTTTTATCTTCCATACTTGCCAAAGCAGTGCCGAGATAATTTATAAAAATATCGGCATCTTCTTTTTCCATATTTTGCCGACAGCCTTGAACATCAGCAGCCTCAATAAATTCGATGGTGGTTCCGGTACGCTCGGTAATATAGACCGCCAGAATCTGTCCGATAATCTGCTGGTCAAGATAATTATTAAGTGAAATAGTCAAAATGCGGCCAACACAGCTATAAGCCGACATTGACGACATCAGCAATAAAAATAGACCGCTGGTTATAATAAAAAGATTTTTCCGAATCATTTTTGACCTCATTAGTTAAATTAAATATGCCTTACATCCCATCATTCCAGGAGACCACCCTGAAAAATTATCTCGAATACGCACAGACAGAAAAACCGGATCCCCTGTTTTTTCAACATAACAGGTAACTACTCATGGGGTAAGCGCTATAACTTCGCTAACCCCTGTAATTGTAACTGGTTACAGGGTGCCGTAGATTTTCGTGATCAGGTCGGCGCA
>JANTGB010000020.1 GCA_024763115.1 Desulfobulbaceae bacterium
TATGCTTCGAAGTCCCAAACGAACGAATCTAAGGCACTGGTAAACACTTACAGGTCTGAAAGTTATCGTAAATTTGGTGCCCTGGTGAACGGTTACCAAATATGTAACTACTCACGGGGCAATCGTCCTGACTTTGTTAACCCCTGTAATCGTAACTGATTAGAGGGTGCAGGTAAGTGAGCCTGCGAGACTCCGAAGATTCGGCGCCCTGTGAGCAATTACCCAAATATTTTATATTAAAAATTTGCATATAATTTGACTTAAAGATTAATTATTTACTATCATGACATTATGACCCGTATAGTCATCACGGCATCGACTGTTTGAAATATTATATTTTATGAAAAATTATTTCCCTGCTAAATATTTGAATAATCAGGTCGGCCGACCTCCGTCCTCTGCATCCTGTCCTCTGGTTACCGAGACAACAGGCAGGAAAGGCTTCAGCCTCATTGAAATGATGGTGGTGGTGGTTATCATGGCCATTCTTGCTGCCGTAGCCATTCCTTTATACAAAAATAATCAGATAGACGCCTATGCCCCGGAAGGTGAGGCCGTAATATATGCCTACAGCATGGCGGCCCAGCGCTACCGGGCCTATAACGGCAACAGTTTTGCCGGCATGACCAAGGCCGGGCTCCAGGCTTCACCTTATAATGTTGTGGAAACTACCACTAACTGGACATTTGCTCTTTCCGGAGTTGGAGCAAATACTTTTACTCTTACCGCATCGGGAAATATCTCCGCCTTAAGCGGCCAAACAATTACTTTCAGCTATGATGCCACAGCCACTCCCAGTGAAACAAAAACTTATAGCTGGTAACCAGGGTGCCGCTATTGTTGAGGTGACAATGGCCATCCTGCTGCTGGGTATCATGATTGCCGGTTTAAGCCAGCTTTTGACCAGCCAGATCCAGGCCCGTCGGGATTACATGAAGGAACAACTGGCCCTGATGGCGGTAAGCAACCAGGTTGAACGGCTGATCTGTCTGATAAAAGATGATGAATGGGGAGCAAGCTGTCCGACAACGGCCAAAGATTCCGCAACCGAGGCTTCTGCTCTAACGCCGTCTCTGTCCCCGGATCTGCAGACGATTTGCCCGGCCTGCCTGATGCGTTGGACAGTGGGTTGTGTGGACAGCACGACCGATAAATGGCTGCTTGAGGTCTGGGTTAAGGAAAATACAACTGTTCAGGCATCATTAACCAGGCATGTGTTTCATGAATAAACAGTACGGCAAGTTAAGAAAATCATGGTCGGACAGCGGCTTCACCCTGGTTGAAATGATGGTGGCCGTAGTGCTGTCGATGATTTTATCGCTGGGAGTGGGGTATTTTATCCACGCCACTCTCTATGCGGCCCAGGATGTAAAAACTATTAAGCTGATAGATTGCGCGGCAAACGTTTTTTCCCTGCTGAAAGGGGATATAATCGACTCAGACAGTGTAGGGGTAAATGGCGCTCAGGATACCCTGAACTTGAAATCAGCAACTTATACAATAAGCGGAAATCAGTTGCAGCGTGACAGCCTGAATCTGCTGCCCTCCTGGAATAATGGCGGGATTTATATTGAATCCGGCAGCTCATTTACCCAGGGTGTCGACGCAGATGGCAATGGTTCAAACAGCAGCAGGGAAAATAATATGGCCCAGGTAACCCTTGTCCTTAAATGTATGGAAAATAGTGTAGAAATTATGCGCAAGACCTTTGTCTTTGAGGTTCTCTGCGATGCTAATCCTGATGGTCGGATTAAATAGCAAATGAGAATAAACAAATTTTACTTTAACCGGCAGGGCAGCGCCATGATTATTGTCCTCCTGCTTATGCCGGTGCTTACCGGCATAGGCCTTGCCGCTTATCATTACTCCAGAATAGAAGTTCCCCTGCAGGTTGCTAATAACGCGGAAATGCAATGTCTGCTTACAGCGGAAAGTGTCTATGAGGATATTGCGGCTGACGCGGTAGTCAGCTCTTCAACCTCATTATTTAGTTTTTTAACTCCATCCGGCAGTTCTGAATCGGTTACCACAAGCGGACCTGATCCCTTCACGGTCAACAGTCAGCAGAAATACGGCGGCCTGAATTATTTACATAAGCAGATTACAACTGTGACGACCACGACAAGCGGTTTTTTTTTCAAAACAACAACAACCGAGGTACAGGTTGAAGTTACTGTCCGGGCCTATAATAAAAGCAGCCCGGCCTGGGATGATGCCTATTATGCTGAAAAAAGTCGTTTAGGTGTGGTGGGAGATGATAGTAGCCACTATTTCAGTTTTTTCTTTTTTTAATGTAAAACCAGATAATCATGCAGGATAACAAATAAATCCAGATGAACATCCCAGCCAAAATAAAATTTACCAGGGGTCTGCGCTGTAAGCTTTTCATCACCTTTGTCATGTTGATCGCCACTCTTGTTCTGCTCCTTTCTCTGGTGCAGATAATTAACCAGAAGGTTATTTTTGAGCAGGAAATGGCCGCACGTCTCAAGCTGCGGCGGGAACAGATTGAGGACAGGGGACTGCGCATGGTAGAAAAAATGGCGGCCCGGCTGGGGAAAATGGTCAAGGATAGACAACTGGCCGCAATTGTGCCGTTTGTCAATGATACTGTCAGCGAGAATCTTGACATTTATTATATTATTCTCCAGGCAGGTGATGGCCGGGCCTTGATTCATACCTTAAAGCCGAAAATGTCCCAGGTTTTTCTCAAAGGGGATGATGCCAAATTTGCCATGACCTGCACTGCGACCAGCATCCAGGAAACCAGCAAAAAAGGCAGGGATGCCGTTGAATTTATTACTCCGGTCAAGGTAAATGATGCCGTCTGGGGAATTTTGCGGATCGGCCGCAGTCTTGATTCACTTAATAAGGAGGCAAGTGAGGCAAAGGCGGCAATTGCCGATCAGATCAGAAAATTGATCATACGTTCGTTGCTGGTTGCCTTCTTTTTCCTGGTAATATCATGGGGGATAATTTTTTTAATGGCCAAGCAGTTGACCAGCCCGCTTGAGCAACTTACCAAATCGGTCAGGAAATTTGCCGAAGGCGATTATGAGGCCGGGGAGGTGCTTAAGGCTGATACCGGGGATGAAGTCGGAAGGCTGGCCCGGGCGTTTAAGGAAATGTGCCGGAAGTTACAGGAAAGCCATGCCCAGATAGAGGAATACAATCGTAATCTGGAACAGAAGGTAGAGGAGAGAACCAGGGAACTGCAAGAGGCCAATGAAGAGATAAAACGCAGTCAGAAACAGTTGATTCAGGCTGAAAAAATGGCCTCTCTCGGCCAACTGGTGGCGGGCGTGGCCCATGAAATTAATACCCCGATCGGTATCGGTGTTACTGCAGCTTCCCATGCGGTCGACCTGACTGACGATATAAATGCGGCCTTTAAGGATAAAACAATGACCAGGGAAATGCTCAGCCGGTATTTCCATGACATGGAGGAGGCCGGCCGGCTGGTTATTGTCAACTTGAAACGAACCGGCAAACTGGTGGAAAATTTTAAACAGATTTCCGTGGATCAGGTCAGCCATGAAAAACGGGTTTTTAATGTTAAAAAATATCTTGATTCCGTTATCAACAGCTTGAGTCCCAGGTTGAAACAGCGGGCCCAGGAGGTAGAAGTAAGCTGTCCTGAATCCCTGATGCTTGATTCATACCCAGGGGCCTTTGCCCAGGTAATTACCAATTTTGTCATGAACAGCCTGATTCACGGCTATGAAGAAAATGACGCGGGAACCATTAATATTAATGTAACTGCGGAACAGGAACAGGTGGTCTTGATTTATGCTGATGATGGTCGGGGAATTGATCCTGAAATTATTGACAAAGTTTTTGATCCCTTTGTGACCACGAAAAGGGGGGACGGCGGTACCGGCCTTGGGCTTAATATCGTTTATAATATTATCACCCAGACCATGGGCGGAACAGTCAAATGTGAGAGTAAGGAAGGACAGGGAGTTAAATTTACGGTGACGATTCCGCTCAAAAGTTGATGAATTATTTTGGAAAGTTATGCGCTTTGCCTATTCACCAACAATACGTCACATATTGTCTGATCAGATAAATCGGTAGCAGCTCTCCCCCACAGACTTTGCCTTATACATGGCCGCGTCAGCCTTCATTATCAGGGTTTCCATTTCAGCCGCGTCAACCGGAAAAATAGAAATGCCGATACTGGCCCCTATTTCACAGACCACGCATTCAATTTTTATTGGTTCTTCAAGATCGTCTATAATGCGCTGTGCCACCAGGGCAGCCTTATCCCGACCCGTTGTTTTTCCTAAAATTACGGCAAATTCATCCCCTCCCAGCCGGGCGGCCAGGTCTGATTCCCGCAGAGACTTAAGCAGACGTTTTCCCACTTCGGTCAGGAGTAGATCACCGATATGATGACCATGCTGATCATTAACCTGTTTGAATTTATTTAAATCAATAAAAAGAAGTCCAACCTTTTCTTTGTAACGGGTCGCGCTTTTCAGTTTCCGCTTTAATGTTTCCATGAACAGGGCACGGTTGGCCAGTTTGGTCATGGGATCATAATAGGCCAGAATACGCAGCTGTTCCTGCAATTTCTTCAGTTCGGTAATATTAAGGAAGGTATCAACAAAATATTGCTGGCCATGCAGTTTTATCGCTACCGAGGAGAGAAATATGGGAATTTTCCGGCCCGATTTACCCATAAGAATCTGTTCCCGATGCTCAAGGACTTCATCAACCGGATGACAGGGGCATCGGCCCCCGTCAATATCACCAAAAAAGAAGTCCCGGCAACTGTGGTTGACAATCTGTTCCTTGGGCAGGCCGATTACTTCCTGGCCGGCCGGATTGACATCAACAATATTTTTTGATTGAGCGTCAACGATCATGATGCCTACCTTGGCGCTGTCGACAATAGTATGACATACTTCCCGGCTGACATCTTCAAGGTTGGAATAGGCCCGCAGCGAGGCAATTACGGTGGTAAAGAGTTTCTGGGCCGTTATTTCACTCTTGTCCAGATAACTGTTTATATCATAATTAAGAATAACTTCTTTTTCCGGGGCCTTGCCGGGCTGGCCTGTACGGAGAATAATTCGTACCTGGCGGTTTTCCAGCTCTTCGCGGATCTGTTTTACCGCCAGTAATCCCGCCTCATCACTTTCCATGACCACATCAAGAAGGATAACTGCGGTGTCGGGGTTTCGGCGCAGGAGTTCAATGGTTTCCCGGGCCGAAAAGCTGCTCAGTAACTGAACCTTTTTGCCGAAAAATTCAATCCCGGCCAGGGCCATTTTCGTTACCTCGTGTACATCCTTTTCATCATCGGCAATAATGATTTTCCAGGCACTGTTCAGAGGCGTTGCCGGGCCTTGGGCCGGAGTTTCCACTGCGGCTTCAGGCCCAGCTACAGGCCTGGTTTCGAGCTGATCCGGTTTTTTTTGCTTTTTATCGGCAAATAATTCATCAAATTCAGTGGTCATGGAATCCTGCTGCATATTTTTAAAAAGGTGTAACTACTCATGGGGTATAAGCCCTTAATTTCGCTATGACACCGCTTTGCTGTTATTTACATGGTGCCTGAGATTTTTGCGATTAGGCCGGCGCAGCGTATTAATTATACGTAAGCCGGACTAATCGTGAAAAGATCTGGTGCCCTGTGAGCAGTAACGAAAAGTTTATATTTTTTAGTTTAAGGGAAATGATTGGCTGGTGTCAAGTTTGTCAGGAAAAATTTCAAGAGGTGCAAATTAGAGTTTAACTTGGTATAGTGCCTATCCCCTGAACGTAAGCGTTCCCCAGCACCTCACGGAGTCTACGCTTACCTCTTTGCCCATTTGAACCTGCTTGAATAGCACCAGTATGCTGCGCAGGCTCAAATGAACAAATCCAAGGCACTGGTAAACGCTTAAAGACTAAAATATTGCAAAGATTTACACCTTGGTGAACGGTTACCCCCTGAACAGTTACGGTTCAGAGGTTTATGACGATTTGCAGCCTTTGCTGAATTGTTATGGACAGGCAATATATTATGATTAACAGGAAAAAAACCAGAAAAATTTATGTCGGTGATGTGGCAATCGGCGGCAGCGCCCCTATTGCCGTCCAGTCCATGACCAATACCGATACCAGGGACGTGGGGGCCACAGTAGCCCAGATCAGGGAACTGGAAGCTGTCGGCTGTGAAATTATCCGGGTGGCGGTACCGGATATGGATGCGGCCCGGGCAATCAGGGCAATCCGGGAAAAGATAAAAATCCCCCTGATTGCCGATATCCATTTCGACCACCGCCTGGCCGTGGCTGCCATGGAACATGGCGCCCAGGGCATCAGGATCAATCCCGGCAATATCGGCGGCCCGGAAAAACTGGCTAAGGTGGTGCGGGCTGCCGGGGATTATAAGGTTCCAATCCGGGTCGGGGTAAATTCCGGCTCAGTGGAAAGGGATATTCTTGCCCGCCACGGCCATCCGGTGCCGGCGGCCCTGGCGGAAAGCGCCCTGCGCAATGTTCGTCTGCTTGAAGAGCTTGATTTTTACGAAATTAAAATTTCGCTTAAATCCTCCGATGCCCTGGCCACTATTGAGGCCTATCGGCTACTGTCTGAAGAAACCGACTATCCCCTTCATCTGGGCGTAACCGAGGCAGGCGGCCTTATTGCCGGGACGGTAAAGTCGGCCTTTGCCCTGGGAACCCTGCTGCATGAAGGGATCGGTGACACCTTCCGCATTTCCCTGACCCGCGATCCGGTGGAGGAAATTCGGGTCTGCTATGAATTGCTCAGGGCCCTGCATATCAGGCAGCGCGGCCCTGAACTGATTTCCTGCCCTACCTGCGGCCGTTGCCGGATTAATCTTTTTTCTCTGGCGGAAAAGGTAGAAAAATATGTACAATCCATTGAAACTCCTTTAAAAATTGCCGTCATGGGCTGCGTGGTCAACGGGCCGGGCGAGGCCAGGGAGGCTGATCTTGGTATTGCCGGCGGCAACGGAGTGGGGATTCTTTTTAAAAAAGGCAAACTCTATAAAAAGGTGGCTGAAGCAGAACTTTATGATGTATTTATCGCTGAATTGGATCAGATGTCAGGTGTCAGATGACAGAGGACAGAGGACAGATGACAGAGGACAGAACCCCTGAACCTCTGAACCCCTGAACCCCTGAACCCTTGAACCCTTGAACCCTTGAACCTCTGAACCCTTGAACCTTTGAACCCCTGAACCTCTGAACCTCTGAACCCTTGAACCCCTGAACCTCAAAACTTCAAAACCAAAAATTAATTATGCGTTTTTCACAATCATTTATTCCAACCCTGAAGGAGACCCCGGCCGAGGCCGAGGTCATCAGCCACCAGCTCATGCTGCGGGCCGGCTTTATTCGTAAATTAACCTCCGGCATTTATTCATATCTGCCCCTGGGCCTGGCCGCGATTCGCAAGGTCGAGCAGATTGTCCGCGAGGAAATGAATCGGGCCGGAGCCCAGGAGCTGCTGCTGCCCATGGTGCAGCCCGCTGAACTGTGGGAGGAATCAGGCCGCTGGCAAAAGTATGGCCCGGAACTTCTCCGTTTTACCGACCGCCATGAACGGCAGAGCTGTTTAGGCCCTACTCATGAAGAGGTTATTACTGATCTGGTACGGAAAAATATCCATTCCTATCGCCGTCTGCCCCTGAATCTCTACCAGATTCAGACCAAGTTCCGTGATGAGATCAGGCCCCGTTTCGGCCTCATGCGGGGCCGGGAATTTATCATGAAAGATGCCTACAGTTTTGATGCCGATGATAAGGGCGCATCCGCCACCTATGAAAAAATGCGCCGGGCCTATGAGCGCATCTTCAGCCGCTGCGGTCTGAAATTCCGGGCCGTTGAGGCTGATTCCGGCAGTATAGGCGGCAATTTTTCCCACGAGTTCATGGTGTTAGCTGATACGGGCGAGGACACCATTGTCGCCTGCACAAAATGCAGTTATGCCGCCAACATGGAAAAGGCCAGGGCTATGGAAAGCCCGGCCCCGGACAATATCGAGCCAAAACCCCTGGAAAAAATTGAAACCCCGGGCAAACGCAAGGTCAAGGCAGTTACCCAATTTTTAAAAATTTCACCAAAAGAACTGGTCAAGACCCTGGTTTTCCTGGCTGACGGCAGGCCGGTGGCCGTTCTCCTGCGTGGCGACCACGAGGTTCAGGAGGTTAAACTCTGTAATCTGCTTGGTGTTCAGGAGGTGGAACTGGCTGATGATAAAGAGGTCTATGATATTACCGGCGTACCCACCGGCTATCTTGGCCCGGTGGGGCTGAAAATTCCCCTGGTTGCTGATCTGGAAGTCATGAAAATGGTCAATTTTACCGTGGGCGCCAATGAGAAAAATTTTCATAGTCAAAATGTTAATCCGAATCGTGATTTTACGGTGGAAAAAAGTGCTGACCTGCGGATGATAACCGCTGAGGATTGCTGTCCGCTCTGTGGGGCAAAGCTTGAGTTGACCCGCGGTATTGAAGTGGGGCATATTTTTAAGCTGGGCACGGTTTACAGCAAGGCCTTGAACGCCTGTTTTCTTGATAATGAAGGGAACGAAATACCCTTTGTCATGGGTTGTTACGGCATAGGGGTCAGCCGGGTCGTGGCTGCGGCCATTGAGCAGAACCACGATAAGGACGGCATGATTTTTCCGCTGCCCATTGCCCCGGTTCAGGTAATTTTGCTTAACCTGGCCGGCAAGGATGATAAAATTACTGCGGCGGCAGAATCTCTGTACCAGGAATTGCTGGCCGACAATATCGAGGTAATTTTAGATGAGCGGGATGAACGTCCGGGAGTCAAGTTCAAGGATGCCGATCTGCTGGGTATTCCCCTGCGGTTGATGGTGGGCAAGTCGTTTGCCAAAGAGGGTAAAGTTGAGATCAGAACCAGAAAAGATGGTAAGGTGACTGCCCTGCCCCTGGCTGAAACCACGGCTTATGTCCGGAAAATTATAGATCAGGAACTGACATCCGCCGAATAAAGTAACTATTCAGGTAGGGGCAAAAAACTTCCCCAACCACCGAATAAATATGAAAAATCTCCAACCTGTTGTTGAATTTGAAGATATTCTGGCCCGGGCCGGGCAATACCTGGAGCCGGATGATCTGGCCATCCTGGGCCGGGCCTATGAATACGCAGCTGAAATTCATGGTGAGCGCAAGCGTCCTAATGGTGATCCCTATATAAGTCACCCCCTGGCTGTCTGCCTTATTCTGGCCCGGATGGGGCTGGATGTCGTTACCCTGGAGGCCGGTCTGCTGCACAGCGTCTTAAAGGAACCAAACAGTGGGGCCACGGAAGAAGAACTGGAAAAGAAATTCGGTTCGGCCGTGCGTAATATTGTCTCCGGCGCCACCAAAATAGCCAACGTTAAATTAAATTCAAAAATTGCCTATCAGGCCGAAAATTTTCGCAAGATGCTGCTGGCCATGTCCTCGGATATCCGGGTGTTGCTGGTCAAGCTGGCTGATCGGCTTCATGATATGCAAATTCTTGATATTCCTGAAGAAAATCGCAAAGAGTTTGCCCAGGAAACTCTTGATCTCTATGCTCCTCTGGCCAGTCGGCTGGGGATTGACTGGATGAAACGCGACCTGGAAGATTTATCTTTTTCCTACATTCATCCCCAGCGCTATAAAGACCTTGTCGAACGGGTGGACAGCTCCACCCTGGATCGAGCCACCTATGTAAATGAGGTTAAAGCCCTGCTTTCCGATAAACTGCGGGAGTTCGGCATAAGGGATTTTCGTATTCTCGGCCGCCCCAAGCATCTTTACAGTATTTATAAAAAACTGATTGCCCAGAATATTCCCCTGGAAAAGGTCTATGACAAGGTTGCTTTCCGGATTATCGTCCATGAGGTTCGCGAATGTTACCAGGCCCTGGGCATGGTGCATTCTCTCTGGCAGCCCATTGACGGCAGGTTTAAGGATTTTATCAGTAAACCCAAGACCAATATGTACCAGTCCCTTCATACCTCGGTTATCGGTCCTTACGGTGAGTTCATGGAGATTCAGATTCGTACTGAAGAGATGGATAAAATCGCCAAGGAAGGGGTGGCGGCCCACTGGGCCTACAAGGAAGGCGCTGAAATTTCCCGCAAGGATGCCCGGCTGTTTCAGTGGCTGAAACAGTTGATCAACTCTCTTCAGGAACTGCATGATCCCAAAGAATTTCTTGAGGCGGTCAAATATGAATTATATCAGGATGAGATTTTTGTTCTAACTCCCAACGGCGAGGTTAAAGAACTGCCCCAGGGCGGCAGACCGCTTGATTTTGCCTACCTGATTCATACGGAAGTGGGTAACCATTGTACCGGCGCCAAGGTCAATGGCCGCATTGTCTCGCTTAAATATAAGCTTAAAAACGGCGATGTGGTGGAAATTATGACTGCGTCAAGCCAACACCCCAACCGGGGCTGGCTTTCCCTGGTGGCCACCAGCCGGGCCAGGAGCCGGATCAGGAGCTGGCTGCGTCGTGAAGAGCAGGAAAAAAGCCTGAAGCTGGGGCGGGAAATATGTGACCGTGAGCTGCGTGCCCTGGGCTTAAGTTTGAAAAAACTTATCAAAACCGGCCATCTCAAGGAGGTTTTGAAAAAGCTGGGAGTCAATACCCTGGATGACCTGCTGCGTAATGTCGGCTCAGGTAAAATAACCACCAGGCGCATTGCCGATCTTATGGTGCCGGAGGAAGTTAAGGCTGAGCGGAGCGAAGAAGAGCTGCTTCTCAAGAAAAAAGATAAGGAGGCGCCGCAGTCTAAGGTCGGCAGCGAGGGTATTGTTATCGATGGTATTGATGATATGCTGGTCAAAATCAGCCGCTGCTGCATGCCCATGCCCGGTGATGATATTATGGGTTTTATCACTGCCGGCCGGGGAATCTCGGTACATAAGGCAAACTGCCCTAATCTGTCGGCTCTCGATCCCCAGCGCCTTATTGCCGTCAGCTGGTCGCAGAGCGCGGCTGTCGGGCATCAGACAAATATCAGAATTATTGCAAGCGACCGCAAGGGATTACTGGTTGAGGTATGTAATTCTCTGTCAACCGATGATGCCAATATCGTTAATATCGCCGCTCATGCCGCAAAAGATGATCTGGCGAAATTAAACCTTGTTGTTGAGGTTAATGATCTCCATCATCTGAATGTGGTTCTGCAACATCTAAGACAGATTAACGGGGTGATTGAGGCAGGAAGGAAATAATTGCGTAATCAGCTTTGTTCCGGTTTAGTGCCTTATCCCTGAAAATCTGCAATAAAAAACAAGAAAATAAAAAAATAATTTTGAAATAAGGTAGTTATAAAACCACCAAGGCACTTATCCTAAGAATCTGATAGTTTCTTCCACTTTAGTGGGTTAGTCTCTTCAGGCTTCGTTTCCTCCGGTTTAGTCTCTTCCGGTTTTGTTTCCTCTGTTTTTACTTCTTTCGGAGGGGCCGGCTTGGCCTTTTTTGCCGGTTTGATAATTTTATTTTCCGGCAAAACAATGGAAGTAATTTTTTTTACCTCAAAACGAACATCCGGATCCGCCAGGCATACTTCACATTCGTTAATATGCTTTTCCATGAACTCAACCATGCGGGCCGGAGCCATAGATTCATCCAGTAATTGCTCGTACCAGGACCGGATAAGTCTGTTTAACCGTTCGCACTCCATTTATAAAACTCCTTGGTCGCAGAAATTATGATCAATTTAAAGGGGGAAAAAACCATTTATACATAACCCATAATCTCTTCAATTACAAAAAAAAGTTGCCTGTTTTTTTAATAAAAATTATGATGGCAAAACTTCTGGATAAATTTCCCCCTCGTACCCACGCTCTGCGTGAGAGGCGAGGGGGGAAGATGATGCCGATTGTTTTGCGGAAGTGGAAAGGGCGCTGGTGGCTCTCCCGGACTTCAAATCCGGTGCACCGGGTTAACAGCCTGGTGGGTGGGTTCGATTCCCATGCACTTCCGCCATTTCAGATGTCGGAAGCCGGATGGCCGCCGTTACAGCAGCGGATGGCCCATCTCTTTCCTTTGGGCAATGTATTTTTTCGCCACCCGCCGGGCAATATTCCTGATCCTGCCGATGTAACGGGTTCTTTCCGAGACACTGATTGCCTTCCTGGCATCAAGCAGGTTAAAGGTGTGGGAACATTTCAGGCAGTAATCATAGGCCGGCAGAATTAAATTTTCTTCCAGCAGTTTCAATGCCTCACTCTCGAAGGTATTAAAGAAATCGACCAGGGCCGGGACATTGGCCATTTCAAAATTAAAGCGGGAAAATTCAACCTCGGCCTGATGAAAAATCCGGCCATATTTTATATCCTTGTTCCAGGCAATATTATAAACGCTGTCAACCTCCTGGAGATACATGGCAATCCGTTCCAGGCCATAGGTAATTTCCGCTGTAACCGGATAAAGTTCCTGGCTGCCCGCCTGCTGAAAATAGGTGAACTGGGTAATTTCCATGCCGTCCAGCCAGACTTCCCAGCCCAGGCCGCTGGCTCCCAGGGTGGGCGACTCCCAGTCGTCTTCGACAAAGCGGATATCATGATCCAGCAGATCAAGGTTAAAGCGTTTCAGGCTGGCCAGGTAAAGTTCCTGCACATCGGCAGGTGATGGTTTCATTACCACCTGAAACTGGTAATAATGCTGCAGCCGGTTGGGGTTTTCACCGTACCTGCCGTCGGTTGGCCGCCGCGAGGGCTGGACATAGGCGGCTCGCCAGGGCTCCGGGCCAAGAGAACGTAAAAGAGTTGCCGGATGAAAGGTTCCGGCCCCGACTTCCATATCATAGGGTTGTTGTATAACACAACCCTGATCCGCCCAGTAGCGGCTTAACTCCAGAATAATATCTTGAAAATACATAGCGTAAACCAGAAACCGGAAACCGGAAATCAGACCAAGAGGTTGTCCGAGAATCGGCATTTTTTCTCAAATCAAGGCATTTTGAAAAAATAAGCGCAGTCATATAGTTGATATTACGAGCATTATTATTTCAAAATAACACAGAGTTGGAGAAAAAGGGCATTCTCGGACAGCCTCCTAGGGAATTTTGCTGATCCTTGCTCTGTTCCTGTCTCGGTTTGTCAGTTTTGTTACATTAAAGGGCTCACTCAGAAAAAATTTCTCAGTAGAAGTGTAACGGGTTAACGGTTAAGTGGGTTAATTGTCATGCACAATTAACCTTAACATAGCAACCAGCGTCGGCAACAATTTTTTACAATAACAATTAATTTGAGTCCTAGCCGTCTTTTTTTATGGTTTTTCCTTTAATTTTAATTTTTTTTTTGACAAGCTTTAACCGGAAGTGTAAAAGTGATACAATTAATTTTGTTTTTAAATATTTATTGTAATTGCGTAGGGAAAGGGGGGCAACCGGGGGAAAATGGTTGAGTCGTCCCTTTGAACTATATTCGAGTATTTATTGCGGTTTTTTTGTTTGGCTTAAATGAAAAAATAAAAAATGCCGATGGTAAATGCTGTTAAAAATTTAAAAGGAGGAAGCGATATGCTTAAGAAGATTTCCACCCTTGCCCTGGCAGGTCTACTGGCGCTGCCTGTTGCCGCTTCGGCCGCCTCGAGCAGTGATCTGGCCGCCAAGGTAGATAAGCTGACCAGGGAACTGGCCCAGTTAAAGGCCCAGATGGAAACCATGAAGGAAGACCAGGAAGACTTTGCCGATGAAATTGAAGAAAAATCCGAGGGCTGGGATCTGGCCTCACGGTTTAAGTTCTATGGCGATTTTCGGGCCCGGATGGATTATTACAATGCTGATTTGCAAACAACACCGTTGAATATGCAAAATTGGCAGTCATATACATCAACTCAATTATTTAATGCCACTGGGGGAGTTGGTGGTGCTGCTATTACTGATTCCATTCGTACAGGCTTTGGAACATGGGCTGACTTGATGAGCAGTAATGCTGCAACTAAACGCACAGCTCAATTCGGCACTTTGCTTAATTTTTACCAAGCTGCCATGGGAGCAGGAACATCTGATACAACATATTGGCAAGATGATGACGAAGTTGACAGCGATACCCTGTTCACCAATCGTTTCCGCCTGAACATGCGGGTCAAGGCCACTGATAATATCGAGTTCAAGGGCCGCCTGGCCATGTATAAAAGCTGGGGCACCAATACCCTGCCGCCTAATATTACCCAGTCAAGCTTTCCCTCATTTGACGGGACCAGCAGTCGCGAGCCGGCTGATTCCACTCTGCGGGTTGACCGGGCCTTTGTCAACTGGAATGGTATCGGCGGTTCAACCATGTGGTTTTCGGTCGGTCGCCGCCCCACCACTGACGGCCCTGCCTCCCAGCTTCGCATGGGTACGGATGAACGGATGGCTACCCCGGTAGCCTATATGGACTGGCCTTTTGACGGTATTTCCCTGGGCTATGCCTATGCCAACCTGTTCGGCATGGAAGGCGTGCCGGGCCGGGT
>JANTGB010000021.1 GCA_024763115.1 Desulfobulbaceae bacterium
GGGTTCAAATCCCATCGCTCACCCCATGAAAAAAACTTAGGGATTCAAGGTGTTATCTTGAATCCCTTTTTTGTTTTGTTGTGACTGGAAATGGAGAAATATGTCGAATCGAATTTTTGATGAACTCCTGCAACCCATTGGTCTATTTGAATTTCGGCACAGATTAGGCAAAATAGACTGCGGGACTCTAAATCAACTTACAAAAATTATAAAAAATTTATTACAGATATTTTTACTGCCTGGAGGACATTATGTTACCTGTAATAACATCTTCGTATTCTTAATGCGATTCATGGTAAAAAATTTTTGATAAATCATTATGTTTTAAATAATGCTTGACATATTAGTTATTATTGATTTACAAGTAAATAATAATTTTTACTAATTATAAAGGCGTATAAGTATCAATAAAGAGTAAAACAATTGGCGGGATCAAATTCTGTTATCCTGAGTTATGAGGACTCTGCTGATCCTGCCGTGTCATTTAAAACAAATCAACCAAAGAAATTAAGGAGAACAATTATGAGTAAAACAGTTGAAAATTTGAAAGCCGCCTTTGCCGGAGAATCTCAGGCCCGCAACAAGTATCTCTTCTTTGCCAAGGTTGCCCGCAAAGAAGGCTACCATTACATCGCCAAAATTTTTGAGGAAAGCGCGGCCAACGAAATGCGTCATGCCAACGATGAGTTTAAACTGTTGAATGGTATCGGCGACACTCTGACTAATTTAAAGGAAGCTGCAGATGGAGAAAATTATGAGACCGTGGAGATGTATCCTACTTTTGCCCGGGAGGCGGAAGAAGAGGGAAATGACGAGGCCGCCATGCTGTTTCATCAGATAGCCAAGGTAGAAGCGCATCATCGCGATCGTTATCTTAAATGCCTGGAGATGGTGAAAGATGGTACTGTTTATAAGCGTGATAAGCCGATTAAATGGAAATGCAGTAAATGTGGCTATATTCATGAAGGCACTGAGCCGCCGATCAAATGTCCGGCCTGTAAACATCCTAAAGAATACTATGAGCCGGCAAACATGGATATTTAGGCGCTTACGGCCATTTATAAACAATTTTTTGATTTCTTAAATTTCATATCGCCTGTAGGCAGGCTCCTACAAGGCTACTGCAGAGGGCTTAAGTCTCTTGCAGGAGCCCGTAGGAGCCTGCCTGCAGGCGATCATTAGTCGAACTGCCAGAGGCCTCTTTTCCCAAGCGGAGTCTTGGAAAAAGCGTAGAGACTTACTCCCGAAAAGCTGTCACTTTGTTCAGTACCCGCCGGAGTCTTCGCTTACCTGACCTGTATAAAAAACAAGAGATAAGCGCCCTGAAAAACAGGTCATAAACTTCGACTTCGAACTGGATACGTAATTTTGAAACTATTTACAACGATTTACTTCAAGGCACCTTCACCCCTCGAGGGTTACTGAAAAGAGTCCTGAAGATTCTAAGTCCACTTCCACGTTCACTTTTTTTGTCTTGCGCCCCTGCCCTGCTCCTGATCTGTCGGCCTGTGCAGGGTGCGCATTACGCACCTTTTTCCTCTTTGACAGGTTTGCCCTCGTTCCTATGAAGGAGCCCAGGAATAAGGGCAAGCTCCCCTCCTTCGATTTTTTACATAAAAATTAAAATTTAATTTAAAATTTCAATCAGTTGATGATAAGATAAAACTACGACCCTCCTTATCCTGTTTGCAGGTAATCGGTCTTTAATTCAGATAATATCGTAAAATCAGCTTGATCGCTTAAGTATTTTAATAAGGTTTACGTTAAAAAATGATATCTTTTCGTTTATCGCATTACCGGCTTCTCTCTCTGCTCTGTCTTCTGCTGTTATTTAATGCTGTTCCATGCCCGGCGGCTGAAACGGCTGCGTCATCCGAGGGTTATGAAGTTTTTTCCGTCACCGACTGTATAAACATGGCAGACAGTGCCAACCCGGCAATCGGCCTGACTATTGCCAGGCTCCAGGAGGCTGGAGCCCTGGTCAAAGAGGCCCGTTCCCATCTGTTTCCGGAAATTAATTATAACCTCAGCGCCCGGCGTTATGCTGATGATCCCGGTCTGGAAGGACATTTAGACTATGAAGGCAAGGAACAGATGAGTGCTGCCCTCTCCTTTTCCTGGCCGGTTTACAGCTGGAACCGACTCAGCAATAATGTTGCAGCCGAAGAACATGAACAAATCGCCCGCAAATGGGAACTGCTCCGGGTACGGGAAAAGGCAATCCATGAAGCCATTGCCGCCTACTGGACTCTGGCATCCTCCACCGAATCCAGATACTACCTGGATATTACCATTCACGAACTTGAACTTTTTCAGGAAAGCGCCCGGGCCGACCTGGCAAATGAGGCTCCCAACGCCCTGGAAAAAGATGTATTGCAGATTGAAGTTGAAATAAACAAGATGCAGGCCTGGCTCGGCACCCTTGATCGCTGGTATGGCACCGCAGCCCAGGGCCTGGCCATTGCCATCGGCAGACCGGCCCTGCGCCCCCGGATTGCCGATAACATTGTCCGTTATAAAAAGTCGGCAATTTCCTATAACGCCTGTCTGGCAGCGGCCTGGCAGCACAGAGCTGAGCTCAAGGCCTCTGCTGAGAGAATAAAATCAGCCGGATTACAAATTGACATCAACCGCCGTTTGAACTGGCCCACCCTTTCCCTGTTCGCTAAGGGCATGATGATGGAAGATGGCTACTCCCCCAGCCAGGAGTCAACCGGGGTTGTCGGTCTCAGCCTTAAGGGCACGATTTTTGATGGTTTTCGCCAGGATGCCAAAACCGCCAGGGCTCAGGCAAGATATCGGGAAACACAAAGCGAACACCGGCTGCTGCAGGATGAAATCAGACAACAGGTATATAGCGCTTATCTAAAGGTAAAAGAGGCCTACCGTAAACTGGTTCGTTTTCGCCAGGCCCGTCATGCCGTCCTGCAGAAACTGGAACTGGTCAGAAGCGGCTATGCCGAGGATGTCAGCGATGTGGAGGATGTCCTGGAGACCCAGGTGGAACGACGCTTCCGTGATCGTGATTATATTTTCACCAAGCTTAACCTCCTTCTTGCTTTAAATGATTTAAACCTGGCCTGCGGCGCCCGGATATATGACTTCAGTCGTCATGAACGGCAGATAGAGGACAGACAACGGAAGACGGAAATTCAGGTGGAGAACAACAATGAAGGTTAGGTTGTTGATAATCAATATCCTGCTGATGTTTTTTACATCCGGCCCGGTTTACGCCCTGACTCTGGGCTATTTTAACGGTGGGCCCGTTATCAGCGACAGCCGGCAGGCTGATGATCTGGCCGCCTATCTCTCCAGCCATTTGGATACTGAAATTACCGTAAAACGTCTGGCCCATGATCTGGACATGCTTAAAGCTTTTAATTCCGGCAGGATTGATCTGGCAGTGCTGCCTGATTACCTGCTAAGCGCCGCTAAACATGGTGAGCCTCTGGCCACCCCGATAACCCTGGACGACAAACGCAATTTTAAACTTTATCTACTGGTTGCCAAAAATAATTCAGCTGAAAAAATTCAAGACCTGCAAGGCTCAATCCTGGCAAGGCAATATAGCCTGCAACGGGAGGTTGATCTTTTTATCGGCAATCTTACCGGACAAAGCAGCAAATCATATTTTAAACGGGTCAAAGGGACGGCAACCATTGAGGAAACCGCAGCAATGGCAGGAAACGGGGAAGCCGAGGCAATCTGCTTAAGCTCCGGTTCCCTGCAGATAATCAAAAAACTTTCTCCCGGCCTGGCCCGGCGGCTGAAAATTATCCAGTCATCTCCCGTCTATGCCAACCATCCTTTTGTCGGGCAAAAGACGATTGCCCACCCGCTTAAGCAGAGCCTGGCAATGATCCTGACCGAAATGAGCCGGGATTATGCCGCAGCCCAGATTCTCATGGATCTGGGGATAAAAGGCTTTGGCCCGCCGATTACCGAACCGGATCTTTATCCTCATTTTAAAAAACTTGCCCAGGAGCAGCCTGAACCGGCAAAAATCAGCCCTAAAAAGGTTAAACAACCAATTAAGCCGAAAGAAAAAATCAAAACCGTAATATCTGCTCCGGCAGCACCGGCTCCGAAAGAGAATAAAACCGGCAAGCCTTCTACAGCAAAAAAAACGGCAAAGAAGAAAGATGTACAACCCAAAAGCACTGTCAAGCAAAAAAAACCGGCCAAGCCGATCCGGCAGGAATCTGCCGCGGCAAAGCCGCTCATCCCGCCGAAACTTGCCGACTCGGCCACTTCTTTCACTGCTGATTATGATTTTTTTGCCATGCTTACTGAAAGCGAACCAGGAATAGAAGTTAAAAAGCCGCCTCCCGGCCCGGGAAAAGAGGCAAAAATTCCTTCGGCAAAAATGACTAATCCGCCGCAACCAGAGCTTGCCGAAGGAAAATTATTCTGGCTGCCCCTGGCTCTTAAAGTAATTTTTTCCCTCCTGCTTCTCAGCCTGGCGGCCTATGCCTATGTTTTTCTCCGGGCCTGGCTGCTTGGAGAAAAAACCATTGTCATGCTTCAGGCCGGAGGAAAAGTTCACGCTATAAGCTGCCAAAGCAAAAAACTGAATCTTCATGTAAAAAAATATTTAAGCGGCAATTCCGAAAAGGTAAGTCTGGAACAACTTTTACCGGACATGCTGAGCGACTTCGGCTATCGGAGCGGCAGCTGTAAAATCGTAACTATTCTTTCCTCATCCAAGACGATTTTCCAGCAAATTACCATGCCGATTTTAAAAAAAGAGGAAATTGCCTCAGCCTTACCCTGGCAGGTAAAAGAAAAAAAGATCAATTTTTCGCTGGAAGATGATAACTTACAATTTTCCGTCAGGAGTACGGATAAAAAGAAAAATGAAATGATTATTGATGTAATTATTTTCCCGCAAAATGAATATTTACTGGAATGGCAGGCCCTGGGAGAATCCTCAGACCGCTCAACCAATCTTGAATGTTCCCTGTTTCACAGTTTCTGCTGTACCATAAAAAATTTTACCCCCCAGGATATTGCTTTTGTCTATCAGGTTGACGCGGAACAGGCCATTATATTTCTCCTGGGCGGCAGGGAGGGGGTGGTCAGCAGGCGGCTTTTTACTGCCGCCGGTTTTGACATTGACGATAAGGAAAGCAATGATGTGGAATTATGGTGGCCGGGATTTTTCACGGATATGGAACAGACTTTCCGCTATTATCACCAGCAGAACGGTAGATCCATTGCCACTCTTTACCTGGCCGGCCAGGGGATTACCGGGTTAGAAGAGCATAGCGCCACCCTGGCGGAAAAACTGGAAGTCGAGGTCTCCGGGGTCAACCTGCTGAAACAGGTTAAGCTTGAAAATTTTACTCCGGAAGAACTGGGCTGGATTGAACTTATGACAGGCGCTGCTTATCCCTGTGGTGAAATATGACTTTTTCTGAAAACTTCAGCGACTGGCTCAAAAACCCGATTAACCGCTTAAGCGTAATTATCGGGATGGCCGGCATCGCCCTGCTGCTCCTGCTTTTTTTTCAATTTAACAAAACAAATATCCTGCAGCAGCGGCAGATCAAGAGCCTGGAAGAAAAAATCAGCCTGATATGGCCGCCCCCCAAAACCCCGATCACCATTGCTTCGGATGAAGAAGACTGGGGAAAGGTTCTGGAGGAATTAAGCAAAAAACAAAAAATTTATTGGTATCAAAGATTGGCAAAAACAGTAAATAATATGCCGGAAGGTGTCTGGCTCAGCGGCATTTACCTGTCTACGAATAATGAGCATGCCCTGATATCGGAACAGGAAGGCTGGCTGATTCAACCGGGAGACGGCTTAACCATGGAGGGCAGAATTCACTCCACTGCCACGGACGAACATCTGGAAAATATCAGTCTTTATATTCAGCGCAATCTAGCTGATCCGGAGTCGGGAGATAAAAATAATAACTGGAAATTCGTTTCACTGCAAAGGATGGATGAGCAGACAATTGCCTTTGATGCCCATTGCCCAATCCAATAGATATAGCTGTTCTGCTGCGCTTCATCCACATACGATCAGGCTGTCTTACTTAATATTGGCGACTTGGAGTAACCAGTTGTAAATAGTCCCCAAATTACCTTTCCAGTTTGAAATCGAAGTTTATGCCCTGTTTTTCAGGGAGCTTATCTCTTGTTTTTATCCCCGTAGGTAAGCGAAGACTCCGAGCGAGGACGAAACTGAGTGACGGCTTCTCTGAAGTAAGGCGCCTAAACAGTTACTAATAAATATATTTTTATATGTTAAACTTTAAAGAGAAGTTGAAAGAATTAAAACCCATTATCCGGGTAGCGCTGGTTCTGCTGCTTATTGCCGGGATCGGGGGAATGTATTTTTATTCCTTTGTTTACCAGCCTAACCTGCGGGCGCTCAGTAAACTTGAACATCATCTGGCCTTTGTCAAACAGGAACGGCAGATATGGGAGGAAGAGAGGCAGGCCAAGGGCGTGACAGAGGTTGAGCAGCATGATTATCCGGCCAGGTTTAATTATCTGACCCGCTATGAAATCAGTGATGAACATCTTATCCCCATGCTGCTTGAACGTTCCCAGGCCTGGTTTAACCGGAAGGATATGGATTTTCAAAATCTGACCAACCTTGGCAGCCGGACAATAAACTCATACCAGAGCAAAAAAATAGCCTTGAGCGGCAGGGCGACTTTCAGACGGTTCTGCAGCCTTCTGCAATGGCTGGAAAAGGATCTGCGGGCGGTTATTGACGGTTTTGACCTGCCGCCGACCTGTTATCCCGCAGCCTGGGAGAAAAAAAACTATAAAAACCAGGCAAAGGCCGAGTGTAAGCTGCGGCCCTTTAATATTATTTTTCACTGGGTTGAAAATGTTCCCCGCCGTTTTCGCTCAATTCCTGAGTTCCCGGAAGCGGAAAGTGTTAAACGTGATCCGTTCAGCCCCAGCCGGATGGAAAAAATTTATGACGGCAACCACCCCCTGCCCAGGGATAAAATAATTTATCTGTTGCCTCCACCGGATATTAAACTCCAGGGAATAACCGCCGGCGGTAAAGGTATTCAGGCCTTGATTAATAATAGATTCTACGGCCCCGGTGACAGCATGGCTGACGGTTACCTTGTTCTGAATATCAATGGTGATGAGGTGATAATAGGACGGAATAATATCCGTCACCGCCTGAAACTGCCGAGAAAGCAATTATAATAAATTCGTAAAAACCTGTTTTACCATGAAGTTCATGAAGAAAATGAAGAAAATGAAGAAAAAACAAAATCGTGACTTCATGATCTTCATGCTCTTCATGGTGAGTTAAAACTTTTCCGAATTTGTTAATTATAGGAAGGTAACAATTTATGTCTCAACAACGACATCTTTTTATAACATTTTTTTTCCTGTTCTTGACGATGCTCTTGGGGCCGGCCCGGCAATGCCCGGCAGCCGCCCCCCAGGTCTGGGATGATGAAATTTCCTTTGATGACATGGAAACGGATGAAAAAAATCTTGAAAACAATGCTCAGCCGTATCCGGTTTTCCCGGAACAGGATCTGTCAGCCGACGACGGGGAACAGCTTTATGCCGACCCGGATGATAACATTACTGTCCCCTATCCTGATCTGCCTCTGCCTTCTCCGGCGGAAATTGCCCCGGAACTGGAAAAATCGACTCAGCAGTCAATTGAAGATTTATTTAAATCAAACCTGGGCAATAATCACTCCTCCACAATCCCGAAAATTTTCCTAAACAGGGACGGCAATGAAAAAATGTTGGAATTCGTCAACCTGGAAAATGCCGATATCCGTCCTGTTCTCCTTAACTATATGGAAGATAACGACATAAACTTCATGATTGAACCAAATATCGACTGCCGGGTCAGTCTCAGTTTCCATAACGTCTCACTGTGGACAACCTTTCAGAATATTCTTTCCAGCTGTTCCCTGGGCTACAAGGTTCTTGACGGTATTCTTCAGGTCAACACCCATGAAGCCCTTGCCGCAGACCGTAAACTTAAACAACTTATCACCGGCGGCCCTTATTTCCTGAACTACCTGAAGGCCGGGGATGTCAAGGAAATGCTCAGCTCCGGCACGGAAAAGGGACAGGGGCTGCTCTCCAATCCGGATACGGTTTCCGAACCGCCCAGCGTGGTTGCTGATGAGGCCACCAATTCTATTATTATTCGCGATGAAGCCGACAATGTTAAACATATACTGGCCCTGCTGGCTGAGATGGACAAACCCTCGGCCCAGGTCCGGGTACAGACCTGGATTATTCAGACAAATTCCACCACAGCCCGGGAACTGGGAGTGCGATGGGGGGCCAGGGTTGAGATGGGCGACACCTATCTCTTTGGCCGTTCCCGTCAGTTTTATGAACCGGCAGACGACAACCCCTCCTCCCCTGATACCGGGTATGGTCTGGGAAACAATTCCGATCTTTACAGTATGGGAATGGGAGTTTTCAATGATAATGTCCGACTGGCCGCCGAACTTGAGGCCCTGGAGTCAGAGGGCAAACTGACCGTATTATCCCGGCCGGAAGTTGTTTTACAGAACCATAAAGAAGCGACCATTGCCGCCGGCTCGGAGATCTGGGTTTCCGTCTATCAGCATGAACATAATGAACTGAAACTTATTGACGCTACCATGCGGGTTACGGTAACACCGCATATCACCAGAGGCGGCTATATTATGCTGGCTGTGACCGTTGACGATCGCCAGCCCAACTTTGCCAACCGAATCAGTGACATCCCGGAGATAATCGCCAAGACCGTGCAGACGGAACTGCTGGTCTATAACGGCAGAACCGTGGTGCTGGGCGGCCTGAAAAAGAACAAAGCAGCAAAAGACAATGACGGGGTGCCGGTTTTAAAGGATGTCCCCATGCTCGGCCCGCTCTTCCGTTATAAATCAACCAGTACCCAGGATGAAGAACTGGTTATTATTATCAGGCCGACAATAATTCCCTATGAAAATATCGAAAACATGAATAACAGCTTTTCAACAGTACAGGTAAACAGGTGATGGATTCGCAGGTCTGATTGAGCAAAGCAGCTAAGCGGCACAGCGAGACATCGAGATCGGACAACAGGCTGAAAACAGTTCGCCAAAAGTAGGGTGCGCCGTGCACACCTCTGCACAAAAAGGTAGAAAAACAGGTGATAAAGCAGAAACCAATAGGTCAAATCCTGACCGATAAAGGATTAATCACTGATAAAGATGTCGACTTTATCCTCAGTGAAAAATATGAGGGTGAACTGTTCCTTGAGGCCCTTCAGCGCCTCAAGCTGTACCAGGGTGACAAAAATCTGCTCTGGCAGGCCCAGGCAGATCAGCTGGGAGTGCCTTTCTACCTGGCGGACAAGGATTTTCAATGGGACAAAGATCTGATTCTAGAGCTTGATGTGGAACTGGCCATCCAGTACAAGGTTTTACCCCTGTGGCTCAAAAATAATTTTCTCTGCATTGCCATGGACAGGCCCCAGGATATTCCGGCTATTGAGGCAATCAGGATGGCCACCGGCTATCATATCCGCACCTCCTTTATCGGCCCTGATCAATTTGCCGAAGGTTTTAAAACTCTCTATGATCTGAATATCGCCAAACTCGAAGATATTGCCAGTAAGGACAGTTTAAGCAACCAGATTGCCGAGGCCTCAACCGATCAGGTCGGATCAAACCGGGAAGACAAGGAACATGTAACCTTTGCCGAACAGCTCGGGGCTCTTAATCTTGATGAAGAACCGATAAGTGACAGCAAACCGGTTCGCCTGCTGCATAATATTCTTTTAAGAGGCGTTCTCTCCGACACCTCTGATATTCATATTGAACCAGGGGATAAAAACGCAAAAATTCGTTTTAGAATTGATGGTTTTCTCCAGGAAATCACCCAAATAGACCGAAACCTTTATCTGCCGATGATTACCACTATAAAGGTACTGGCGGCAATGGATATATCGGAACGTCGTCTGCCTCAGGATGGCCGGTTTTCCGTGGTTTCCGGAGGGCAGAGCATTGACCTCCGGGTCTCGTCCCTGCCCACGGTGCATGGAGAAAAAATTGTTATCCGCCTGCTCAGGCGCGGCACCGGCATTCTCCGTCTTGACCGGCTGGGTCTTGACAGTCAGACTGCTGAGGCCATGCGGAGGGCCATTCTTACCAGCAACGGCATGGTACTTATTACCGGCCCCACCGGCAGCGGCAAAAGCACTACTCTTTATGCCCTGCTAAGAGAAGTTGATCTGGCCCGTTTAAATGTCATAACCATTGAAGATCCGGTGGAATATGAAATGGCCCAGGTAACCCAGGTAAATGTTCGTTCCGACATCGGCCTGACTTTTGCCGCAATCCTTCGTACTGTCCTGCGCCAGGATCCCGATGTGGTAATGGTCGGTGAAATACGTGATCTGGAAACTGCGGAAATGGCTACCAGGGCGGCCCTGACCGGCCATCTGGTATTTTCCACCCTGCATACCAACAGCGCCCCGGCCACCATCGACCGCTTGCTGGAAATGGGAATTCCCTCATATCTGCTGGGCTCTTCCCTGCAGTTTATCGGGGCTCAACGGTTGGCTCGGCGGATATGCCCTCATTGCCGGGAACCATATACCCCGGCCGGTAACTACCAGGCCATGTTTTCGGAAAAGGAATTAAGTGATATTTCCTTTGTTCATGGCCGGGGCTGTGATGAGTGCGGCCATACCGGCTATAAAGGCCGCCTTGCCCTGCTTGAATATCTTACGGTTGACCAGGATATCGCCCGGCTGATCTCTCAAAAAAATCTGTCCGACAAAATCAGGGAACAGGCTGAAAAAAACGGCAAGTTTGTCTCAATCACTGTTCCCGGCCTTAAGGCGGTTAAAGAAGGGGAAACCACTATTGAGGAATTACGACGGATCATGGGCGAATAAGTAACTTACCAAAATATGAGCAGATATTTTCAATATAAGGGCCTGGCCAAAAACGGCAGGAAAACAAGCGGTATTATTGAGGCTGAAGATGAAGACCAGGCAGTTGCCCTGCTTCGTCCATCCATTGCCACCCTGATTAATCTGGCAGAAATTTCAGCGGAAGAAGGAAACCGGCAGCTGGTGGAAAAAGAGCTCAAGGCCGGCAGAGGTTCCATTCTTTCCCGTTTTTTTCCCCATAAAATTTCCGCGACCGAACTTACTTTTTTTACCCGGCAACTGGGAATAATGCTGGGAGCGGGAATGAGTCTGGTAAACTCTCTGGAAGGATTGGCCGTCTCTCAGCGGGATCAGCAGACCGCTGCCATGTTTCGTGATATTGCCGACAAAATCCGCCAGGGTAAAAATTTCTGGGAAGCCCTGGCCTTTTACCCGAACTCCTTTAACAAGATGTATATAAATGTTGTCCGTTCAGGTGAGGCCAGCGGTAGGCTTGATGAGATATTAAAAGAACTGGCTGATCAAATGGAAAAAGTCCGCAAGATCAAAAGCGATGTCATGGGGGCCATGTATTACCCTGTTTTCAGTACGGTGGTGGCTTTTATAGTTGTCCTGATCATGCTGATAAAAATTATTCCGATTTTTGAGAAAATGTATGCCGGTTTCGGGGCAAAGCTGCCGGCCATAACCATGCTGCTTATAAGTATCAGTCAAAATGTCCGCAGCCATTTTTTTCTCTTTGCCGGAATTTTTTTCAGCCTGCTCATTTTATTTCACCAACTCTGGAAAAAAAATCATAATTTTCGGGTCAACATGGAATTCCTGATGCTCAGAATTCCATTTTTCGGCGCTATTCTTCGGGAATTCGCCTATGTTCAGCTCTGTCGAGTTTTAGGGATGCTGCTGGGCAGCGGGGTGCATATTGTCGAATCCATTCAGCTTACCTCCGAGGTTGTCCGCTGGCAGTCAATGCGCAAGGGGCTTAAAACCTGTGCTGGAAATCTCCAGGAAGGCCAGTACCTGGCTGACAGTTTTCAGGAAGAAAACATCCTGCCCACTCTTGCCACCCAGATGATCCGTTCGGGCGAAGAAACCGGCCAGGTTGAGAAAATGTTGCAGAATGTGGCGAATTTTTATGATGAAATGCTGTCCGCCAAGATCAAGGGTATTAATTCGGTAATTGAACCAATTCTTATCGTCCTGCTGGGCGGCCTGGTGGCGGTACTGCTTTTAGCCATGTATATGCCTATTTTCTCCATGAGTCAGGCTATGCGCGGACATTAAAATAAGACAGAGGACAGATGTCGGAGACATAATAAAACACGTATAAATATAATGCGAAAAAATATTATAAAAATTCTTGTACTGTGGTTCCTGCCGGCCCTTGCCGTCAGCCTTTTCAGCGGCTGCGGCAGCTCTGTTTCCAGTTCCGGCCCCTCGCTGTCCGGCACAATAAAGCCAATCAATATCATTGCCCTGCCGATAGCCGATTATTGCCCTGATTTTTATCATGATGGAGCCGGACAACGGCAGACTGCCATAAATGATCTTATCTTTGCCCGGCTTAAACAGGCGGGATTAAGCAATTTCAACAGAGATGAAATGCTTTGCCGGCTGCTTAAAGAAGGCATAATGCAAAAAAATGACAGGATGGGAGATATTGACTTTTTTGATCCCAGCCAATGGAATGGAATAACCGAAAAAATGGTAAGCGGCATTACCCCGCTTAATTCCCTGACGCCTGCGACAAAACCGCAACAGCCTCTCAATATGAAAAAAATTTTTTCTTTAGGCCGTTTGCTTAAGGCGGACTACGTGCTCCGGGGACGAATTGTGCCGATAGACCGGCCCGATTTAACAAATCTACAGAAAGCAGACAGGCTTTTGCTATTTTATCTCGAGCTGAATAAACAGCCGGTTGTCCTCTCTGCCCGGGCCGGGATGTATGATCCCGCCTTCAGACCAGAGAACTATCAGGCGGCAGCCGACAGAATTGAACTGCAACTCTTTCTCCTGGAAACCGCAAGCGGCAATATTGTCTGGCAGGGCAAGACACAACTTCCCGCAGTTATAAGCTCAGGTTTCAGCGCCCATGAACCTTTTCAAAAAAGTCTGAAAAAAATGAAACGGCTTGCCGGAGAATTATTAGATAATTTAATCAGGCAAAGCGCTTATTCCGCTGCTGAGCCAGAAAAAATTACCCCGGAACAGGAAATGATTTCCCCTGAGTCCCTGCCTGAGCCCTATCCTGTCCCGGCCGGATGAATTTAACGTAACTTCTCCAAAAGTTGTAATTAGTCCCTTAGGAATTATTTTCGTGTTATTTGTGGCAAGAAATCAAAAAATGCTTTTGAAATAAATAACTTGCCTCTACCGTTAAGGGACTTGTCCTAAGAACCCTGAGGTTTTCTTCCACTTTAGTGGGTTAGGGTCAGAGTAAAATTAATAATCTGATTTTTGCCATCCAACTGATCTTCCTCGCTTCTTTTCTTTTTATCCGCCTTCCTGTTAAGGCCTTAATTTCTTTTCGAAATCGACCATTGCCTACAACCATGCCTTTATTCGTAGTGCTTCGAATATTTTTCAACAACTCGGCATCAAAATGGCGGGCAAACAATGCGTGGCGTACGCAAATCAGAAATTTTACCCAGGGCATTGACTAGGTCAACTTGACCAATGATAATCAGCAGGATCTGTCACCATCTCAGCTCTTAACAGGTTTAGCTCAATATATTTTGTAACTACTCATGGGGTAAGCACCTAATGATTGCAAATCTCAATATTTGTAACTGGTTACAGGGGGCAGGTAAGCGACCGGAGGGAGACTCCGGGAGATTTTTGCGATTAGGCTGGCGTAGCGTATTAGTCATACGTAAGCCAGTCTTATCACGGAAATATCTGGTGCCCTGTGAGCAGTTACGTAATATTTAATTTTACTCTGACCCCAATTGCATTGACCCAATTGCATTTCGCCCCTACCTGAATAGTTACTGCAGGTACTGAAAGCTCTCTGCTTTTTTCATTATTTTCTTTCGCATATTAAGCATTTCTTCTTCCATGGCGGCAAGATCTTCCAGGCTTGTTTCAGGATTACACATGGCCTCCATATGCTCAAAATTCATCTCATGCATCTTCCGGCGCATCTCTCGGGTAGCATCCATAAACTTCTGCTGGTTTTCAGCTTTACTCAAGCAACCACAATATACAGTATAGGCTCATCGGTTGGTGTTGAGCGATTGCCTGCATCATGTCTGTTGGGTTTTGCTATGTTTTTCAGAAGACAAAACTTTCTGTTAAAACCAAGACTTAGGGCTCACCCAAAAATAACTTCGCATTCTAAGGCGCAATCTGAACATTTAGAAAAGCGATCTGCAATTATGCAATCCAGAGGCGTAGCTGTGCTAC
>JANTGB010000022.1 GCA_024763115.1 Desulfobulbaceae bacterium
GGTGCCGTAGATTTTCGTGATCAGGTCGGCGCAGCGTATTAGTCATACGTAAGCCGGACTGATTGCGGAAATATGCGGTACCCTGTGAGCAGTTACCATAACAGTTTGCCGGAGGCAGCAAATTTACCTCCGGCACGACTCCACAACCGTTAAGCGGCACTATTGATGTTTTAAGCCGGTAGTAATTATTATACAAAAACCATGCCGGAGGGCTCACCCTGAATATACATAAGCCAAATTAAAATGTAATCAGTTCCAATTACAGGGACTAGCGAAGTTAGGACGCTTACCCCATAAGTAGTTACATTAAAATAATAACAAGACAGTTTGTAGAAAAAATTCCCGGCTGCGGAAAACCAGTCAGGGTGATATCCCCCTGAAACCGGTGACACGACCTGGTAGGATTCTTTACAGCCAGCCTAATGTTTTCCACCAAAGGTAATCGACAGGCAACAAAAAAATTGTGGTCAGTCCGGCCAGTATCAGACAAAGCTTCACCGCTGAAGATAATTTTTCTCCCGACATCTGCATACCTATAATTATGGGCGGCGCCTGGTAGGGGAAAATAGTTGTTGAAAAACCCACCACCTGCATCATGAGAATTGTTTTAATCGGCATGGCCGTTGCCTGTGATATGGATTCGGAAAGTGGCGTGAAAACCGCTGGAACTCCAGGCAGAGTTGTAGCAACGCCGGTAAGAGTTGCGGCAAGACTGATGGACATATAGTCAACAAAACCATTTTGCCGGCCAAGAGGTAACAGAGAGAGCAGTTCCCCGGCCAGGGTCTTGCCGAGACCGGAATGATTGATCACGCAGCCAAGACCTAAAATACCGGCCACAAAAATTAAAGAGCCCCAGTTTATATTCCGGTTAAATTGTCGGCTGTTGACAATTCCAACCCTGGGAAGCAAAAGAAACAGCGCTCCGGCCAGAGCGATCCATGCCGGGGAAATATGATGAAAAAAATCAGTCATCCACAAGGCCAACAGCAGCAAGAGGGTAATTGCCAGTTTTTTTTCGTCCCGACTCAGCTTTTCATACTGTTTTGATTCGGTATATTTCTTTTCCATAGGCTGATCAGGATAGCAGCAGACAATCATACCAATAATCAAAAAAGCCTTTAACAGGCCAAGAACAGGAAAGTGCAAAAACAGATATGCGCCATAGAGCGGTGATATCTGATATTGGGTTTCCGCCATTCCCACCATCACCATGTTCGGCACATTTGCCGGCAAAATTGCAAAAGCAGGAAAATAAGTACCGAAAATTATAGCCATTAAAGTACCTGTTCTGCCATTTGTTCCTTTATCGAACCCAAAATGATCGGCAATGGCTATGCCTATCGGGGTTAAGAGAACTACCCTGCCCATGGCAGACGGCATTAGAAAACTGAATAATATTCCGGCTGCAACCAGGCCACTGATAATTTTCAGATAACTGCCATGCAGGTAAACGGTTGCCTTAGCGGCAATCCTTTTGCCGAGACCGGTAGTATTAATTGCTACACCTATAATCAAACCGCCGAAAATCAACCAGACGGCAGTTGAATGAAAACCGGAAAAAACCACATCAGAAGGTGAAATTGCAAACAGCATCGCAAATAAAAAAAAGAAAAGAGCGGTTATGTATTCCGGGATAATTCCTGTAGCCCAAAAACCTATGGTTACAAGAGAAAGAGCTGCTGTTTTCGATTCAGCAGGCACAAGCGGGGCAGGTGAAAACAATAAAATGAATAAAGCGCCTGCGACACATAAAACAGCGACCACTGATTTAATATTTGCTTGTATAAATCCCAATTTGCCCACTATAGATTTTCCATTTAAATATTTTACTTTCTGAAAAATCGAGTTATATTTGATAATTTTATATTAATTTTTTTGTAACTATTCAGGCAGGGGCGAAAAAGTTCCCTAACCACCGACCTGTATGACGGCGTTTTGCTCCTATTCAGCCGCACTTCATTGCACGCGAAAAACCTATCTTACATAACATTAAAATGCTGCGCCGACCTGATCGAACATAGTCGAAACACATCTGAACAGTTAACTTTTTCTTTTAGAGCTTGCCAGGGGCCTGTAATTTGCAACAAATTAACCCAATGATATTTTTTTGCAAGGAGAGAGGTAGGTTTATGAAAAAAAACGCCCTAAACAAAAGCTTATCCGGCAATAATGTTATATTTGCTCCATTGAAGCATATCACTGCCCTGTGTGCCGTAATTATAATTGCGCTTTTCATTGCGCTTTCACCTTTAAAGGCTGCTGCAACCGATTATTATGTTGATGCCGCAGGGGGCAATGATTCCAACAACGGATTAACTTCAGAAAATGCATGGAAAACTCTTAACAAGGTAAGCAATCCCGGTTTCGCTTTTCAGCCTGGCGACCAGATACTGCTCAAGAGAGGAGAAAAGTGGTATGAAGGTATCTGGTTTAAATATTCCGGGGAAGATGGTAATCCTATAATTATAGGTGCTTATGGTAATGAGGCTGACCCATTGCCCCTGCTTGACGGCACATATTGGGGCAGCATCTCATGGGAAAACGTTACAGGCGGCATTTACAAGACTTCATCTCCATCCTGGCCTTCCGACCCCGGGATACTCTTTTATGACGATATCCCAGGTCCCTCAATTACAACCCTGGAGTCTGCGACCTCAGTGGACGATATTAAACCAGGGGCCGTACTGGTTCAGACATCAGGATATTATGGTAATTTTTATGTTACTGCCGTCAATCCCCAGACCCGGAAACTTTATGGAATCACTTTTTTCCGCGATCCTGAAAAGTATTGGTTATCCGAAACAAATGTTGAGGTGCGACAGATTGATGAGGTTACCGGCAAGGAAGTGACCTCACCCCTCACCATCTCTGTAAATGGTGGTCTGCATGTTGAACCGGAAAGCCTGACTGAGCCGGGACAATGGTACTGGAATCCAGACGACAAGGCGCTTTATCTCTATGCCGACTCTCTTGATAATGCCGATAATGTCGATGTTGGCCAGAACACATGGGGAATTGTTGCCAATACTCAACATGATATTACTGTCGAAAATCTTGCCTTTCGCGGCTTCAAGGAAGTTGGCGCTTACTTCGCCGGCTGCATCGGCATTAAAGTTAATAACGTCAGCCTATTCGGTATCGGGACCAACGGGCATATGACAGGAATACTGCTTCTTGATACAAAAAACAGCATAGTGGAAAACAGCAAGGTGGAATATGCTCTCAGGACAGGAATCAGCATTTATGACTGGAGACTGGAAGCCGACCTTTCGTCAAACAACACAATATCCGGTAATGAGATTATAAATAGCGGCTCTGCCGGAATAAGCCTTGCCACGGACACTGTTGAGCGCCGGATATGTATACAAAACAGCCTCATTGCCGGAAACACCATCGAAAATTCAAACCTGCTCTCCTATGATGCGGCCGGTATCTATATGCTTAACGTGGGAGAGGGAAACCGGATAATTTCAAATATCATCAGAAACGGTGGCTCTGCTCAGCTAAGAAGCGCCGGTATCATGGTTGACAGCGATGTCCTGCCTGTTGTCATTGACGGCAATACAATTGAAAACAACTCGCTTGGTGGAATTACCGTTACAGGGGCATCCCATATCATAACAAACAATTTTCTGCGTAATAATGGGGTTACATCCTGGGATTCCGCCCAGCTTACTTTTTTTACCGTAAAAAGTAACGCGCAAGGCTGCACGGTTGAACATAACACCCTTGATTGCGGGGCCGACCAGATGCTGTTCGTGGTACTTAACGGCAAACCGACAGCATCTGATCAGCCTCACATTATCAACAACAATGATTACATTTCCGCTAATGATACTCCCTTCTGCTGGATCAATAAATATACCTGTCCCGGTGAGGACAAGAAAACTTTTCCGCAGTGGAAATGCGCTTCAGGTACCCTTATTGACAGTCAGTCATCATTTAATGGTGAGCAGCCTCCGGAAGAACCGGCTGGTTGTGAAGAAATTATTCCGCCTCCTCACAGAGATCCTGCTACATTTTATATCAGTTCTTCCACCGGCGATGATTCTAATGATGGTTTATCAGAGAGCGCCCCATGGGAAACCGCCTGGAAGCTCGCTTCAAGTGACTTTCTGGTACCTGGAGATATAATAAACTTTAAACGGGGAGATATATGGCATGAACGCCTTTGGATTAATTCATCAGGAACGGAAAATGCCCCTATAGTAATAAATTCTTACGGCAATGAAGAAGAGCCTCCCCCGCTTTTTGACGGCACTACATTACATAATATAGAATGGGATATGGTCAGTGGTTACTCTAATATTTATCATACAAGCACGCCATCATGGAATAACGATCCCGGCCTGATTATTATTAATGATATTGCCTACCCTTCTATTGCTACGCTCCATTTTTCTGATTCTACTCCAGTAGATAATGTAAAACCTGGGGCCGCGCTTATAACGCGTATACCGAATTACGCCAATTTTCACGTAACATCTGTTGATTCAGCCAATAATACCCTGTCAGGCACTACCTTTTTTCGGGATCCCGCTACATACTGGGTTAGTGGAGCTGATATAGAGGTTCGCCAGGTCAATGATGAAGGCCTGGAAGAAACATTTCACCTCACGTCGGCAACTGAAGGGGGACTGACTGTCACACCTCAAGGCCTTACAGCTCCGGGACACTGGTACTGGGATAGTACGGATGGTTCTCTTTATCTTTATTCCGATACAGACCCGGCATTACTTTCCCTTGGTGTTGGAGAACTGGCAGAGGGTATATATATGATGCAGATGAATTACGTGATATTTCAAAATCTGGATGTCAGTGGGTTTAAAGAGAATGGTTTACATTTTTTCTTCTGCAAAAATATAACTGTTGAAAATGTACATGTCGGCGCCATAGGAGCTAATGGACACAGCACAGGGATATTACTGCATAATACTGATCACAGTATAATTCGGAATTGCACTGTGGATAATGTGCTGGGCAACGGTATAGGACTTTATGCCTGGAGCCCTGATTTTGAGCTTTACAACAGCAATTATAATATTATTGAAAATAATATTATCCGAAATCCGGGTTCTACGGGAATTTCGCTGAGTACGGAATTTCCGCAACAGGCAACAAATGTGAGCCATAACATTATCCGTAACAATACAATTGAAAATGCCAATTCCATATCATATGATGCTGCAGGCATATATATTATTACCGCAGGCAATTATAATCTTGCCGCAGGCAATGACAATGTGATCAGGGGCAATACGATCAGGAACTGTGGAACCGCAACTTTGCGCAGCGCAGGAATAATGCTTGACACAGATGTAAGTCCGGTTCTGGTCGAGGACAATATTATTGAAAATAATGCCTGGTATGGCATAGCTGTTACCGGTACCGGCCATCGAATTGAAAATAATGTATTGCAATACAATGGCGTGCTTCCCGGCGATCGCGGCCAGATAGTTTTTTTTAGCGGCAAAGGTAAAAACGCCACAGGATGTACTGTAATTAATAACACTGTTCGGGCTGATGAAGATCAAAATCTATTTGTTATACTTGATGGTTATGATCCTGTTAACGACCTGCCTAACCAGATAGACTACAACACTTATGAAATTTATCCTCTAACCGATATTATTGACGAAACATATCCGGCCTTTTGCTGGAATGTCGGGAGCACATGCGGTCAGCTTAAAAATTTTGCGGAATGGCGGGATTTCTACTGCTCCGAGCTTAAACGGCAGGCTCCATGCAGAGATGCAAGCTCTGTTCTTTTTGTTCATATGCCGGCCGAAGCCAAATCCGACTATGACGGAGACGGTGATATTGATGGACTGGATCTGAATGCGCTGGCAGATGGCCTGAACAGCGATGTGACCCTGGAGGAATTTGCCCGGATGTTCGGCAATGTGTTTTAGGCAGATTGTAATCGTTCACCAGCACCTCATCTTCGCCCGTTTGGGCCCTCTCGAATAACACAAGTATACTTCGAAGTCCCAAACGAACCTAAGGCACTGGTAAACACTTACAGGACTGAAAGTTATCGTAAATTTGGTACTCTGGTGAACGGTTACAAAATTTGTAACTACTCATACCTTACTGTAACTGGTTACAGGGGTTAGCGAAGTTAGGACGCTTACCCCATGAGTAGTTACGTCAAAATTATTTAATAACAACTCCTGAGCGTACCGGCGCTACTTACTTTAGCCGGCCCGAATAGAAAAAGAGATAAGCGCAGACCTCCTGATGTGCCGCCCGAATATTTACTTCTTAATTAACGTCTGACAACCGCGACATAGCCCTCAATTTCTCTTGCCCCGCCGCTTACATAGTAATGGGCAGTCGGAGGAAAGGCAAAATAGTATTCTTCATTATATTCCAAATCCGCGTTTCCCCAGGGTGAGGGAGAAAGGATATGATAAATGTTGCCGTCAAGATTTCTCACCACAACCCGTAACCAGATGGTTTCACCTGCAGACAATGTCCGTGTCCAGGTTTCGACATCATTGCTTATAGTAATCCAGTTGACCCCGCCATTAGGGCTATATTCGTAATTTCCCGACAGATGGCCGTAATATAAATCAACTGTTAATTGTTCTGATTCATTGGTGTAATTATTTATAACAGCCACTTTGGGGAAATATGTCTTTCCCGGCACAGTGCCGGTTAAAGCAGGTGATCCGGTGTAGGCATAATGACGTATTTCGAAACTACGCGCTCCGGCAAAAGATACCAACCCAACCAGCAAGGTGACGACAATCAATACTTGAACTATTATCTTGTCTACTTTCATTTCTCTTTCCCCCTGTGTTTTGTTCTCCAATGTGCTGCCGTTTAATAATTCAGCAGCCCTCTGTTTACGTTACTTTCCCTTTTGAATGCAGAACAGATACCAAGCTGGAATATTAAATATTAATTTTTATAAAAAATCATAATATCAAAAGTTTATTTAATATTTTTATTTTAAACACCAATGATATATATGGGAAAATTATAAAAAAATTTAAAAATTTTGAGCTTAACCGGCCTCCCGGTATAAAAAACTTAAAGGTGGACAGCCCCTTAATTTAATTTATGTCCGACTTGATAGAGGTATTAAATTAATACTAATTACGATTTCAATAAATCTCCAGCCGGCTGCTGAAAAAAATAGCCGTAATTGATCAACTGCTACAAATTTTCTTTTTCTGTTAAAGGCATCTTCCTATCTTACCGATATGAAATAAAAATATTGTTTTAGGGGTAACCATGGAAAAAAAAACCAGTTGTTCGTCGATCAGAAAAATTGTACGCAACCTTTTGTTCTCATTGCTAATTATATCTATCCCCTCATTGGCCTGGAGCGCTCAGAATGCCATTAATGCAGGGAAAACCTTCCATCTTGATCAACAGTATAATCAGGATTCCGACCTGACCATGCTGGTCAGTGAAATGGCAACTCGACTTTTTGCAAATCTTGCGGACAGTGATCCCCGGACCGGCGATCTGGGTGATGGCTTGATTGTCTGCACCTTTGTCGATATAAACAAACTTTCCCGAACCTCCTCCTTTGGTCGTTACCTGGCTGGTCAACTGATGACGGAGTTCCAGCAACGTAAATTTTCCGTAATAGATATTCAAAAAAATTTAAGCGTGATTGTCAAGCCCAGACTGGGAGAATATGGTCTATCCCGTAACAGCGCTGAGATTGCTGATGAAATAAGCGCAGGGGCCATGCTCACCGGCACCTACCTGGAAGGCCATAATAATATTATTGTTAATGCCCGAATTCTGGATAATAAAACCGCAGCCCTGCTGTCCAGCGCTACTATGCTCTTTCCCAGAAATGAGCTTACCAGGCAACTGCTGGCCGACTCAGCTACAGCTCGGACAAAGTCCCAGGAATTCGTTTACTTAAAACAACTTGAATATTAATTTATGCGGTAACCGTTCACAGAGCACCGCATATTCGAAGTCGGAGTTTAAGCCCTGTTTTCAAGGGTGCTTATCTTCGCGATCAGCCTGTCTTACATAGCATCAGCATGCTGCGCCGGTCTGATCACGAAAATCTATCGGAGTCTGCGCTTACCTGGAGTCTCCTGTTTAGCGGGTTAGGTGGTACCCCATGAGTAATTACTTTATGCGAACAATTTTCAGTTTAACCCGCCCAGGGTGCATACTGTGTACTTTTGCCTGTTTTCCTGATTTATACCAAGGAGTTAGAGATGAAAAAAATAATCATTAATCTGGCCGCCATAGTGATGCTAATCGGCTGTGTTGCCTGTAGTAAAAATCAGGCTCTTATGTTACCTCCTCCTGGCGAAGAAAATTTTCAGCCTCCGGCTGCTCTCCCAGTCACTCCTGTCGACCAATCGGCTCTTTCTCCAATGCGCGCCGCTCGTACTCCAGTCCCGAATAATTATGATTTTGCCGTAGTTTCAGCAAATAAACGAACCAGCTATAAAATTTTTCATTATATGCCTGAATCTTCCAAATCCCAAGGCACTGAAAGCAGAATTTCCGAGATATCCAAAGAGGTGGCAGGCAAAGTTTTTTATCAGCTCAAGGATGACGGTGAGAAAAATCTTACTTCCACTGTTGCCGTGGTCGGCGCTGTTCCTCTATCCGACCTGAAAAGGGAAACGGAATTCGGTCGACTGATGGCGGAATTTCTTTTAACTGATCTGGCGGATCGAGGTATGAAAGTAACGGAACTGCGTTTAGGCCGGGAAATAAATATTATGGAACAGGGCGGCGAGTATATCCTGTCGCGTAATTTAAACGAACTGGCCAACAGCACTCCGGAATTAAATTATGTGGTGGTGTCCACCTTTAGCAATACGAGAAAAACCCTGATTGTCCAGGGCAGGCTGGTTAATTTGCGAAATGGCCTGGTCAAGACTTCCTGGCGCTATACCATGCCGCTTACCAAAGAACTGCTGGGCCTGTTTCACTCCATTGAACCGCCTTTTACCATTGCCGTAAAGGGTAATTAATAACTCGAGGTTATGTTTATGATTTTATCACGCTTAGTTCTGGCCGGGTGGCTGGCGACCATGAGTCTTGGTTTTGTTTTAGCGACCGACAGCTGGGCCCGGGAGGAATCGGGAGCTGACCTGATTACGGTTGAATCAGAGCCGAATTTTACAGTTCTGAACTATACTAACCTGGCTGAGCTGGTGGCGGTTATCTGTGAAGATGCCGGTCGGCAATTTGATAATTTTTTCGGGCCGTCAGGGATCAGGGTTCAGCCCTTCGGAGTGATAAGCGATTACAGAATTAAAAAAATCACCATTCTTGGTATGACCATGGCGGATCAGATGGCTGCAATGGTCAATACACATTCTGTGGCCCGACGGTCTGCCGATCCATCCTATGATCAGACTCTCGGCGGAATGCTGGAAGAGCTGGACGGCTATCTGCGTATCCATATTCATGGCCGTAATGTCTATGGTGAAAGACGGGCTTATGTTGCCAATGTTGAAATGTCTGAGCCTGTTTATCGGGCTTTGCATAGTTATGTCGAAAGTTTTTAAAACATTAAAAGTAACTGCTCACAGGGCACCGCATATTCGGAGTCGGAGTTTATGCCCTGTTTTTAAGGGTGCTTACCTCCGCGATCAGTCCGGCTTACGGATGACTAATACGCTGCGCCGACCTGATCACGAAAACCTATCGGAGTCTACCTCCGATCGCTCACCTGCACCCTGTAACCAGTTACAATTACAGGGGTTAGCGAAGTTAGGACGCTTACCCCATGAGTAGTTACCATTAAAAAACGGTAAACAAAATGGCTGACGAAAAAAATGGTTCTGAAGTGGATGACTGGTTGGATGATATTGAAGATGGAGATGTAACCTCATCTAATCTTGACCAGCTTGACCTGGACAGTCTGCTTGATAAAGATGAAAATTCGTCTGATGGTGAGGATGTAGAGCTTGACCAGTCCAATATTGATGCTCTCTTTGACAGTGTTGACGGTTCTTCGGCAGCGGAACATACACCGGAAAATAATGAAGAAGACCTTGACCAGACTAAGGTAGATTCCTTATTAAACAGTGATGGTGGTGAAGATACAGAGCAGGCCGAGGAGGCAGCAGAGCTCGACCAGGCAGGCATAGACGATCTGTTTGAATCAGCCGGCGACAAGGAAGAAAGTCCGACCCAGGAGGCAAATCCGGAAGAAAGCAACGGCGGGGATGACGGCGCAGAGCTTGACCAGGCCGATATAGATAATATGCTCGCTTCAGAAGGCGACAAGGAGGAAAGTCCGGCCCAGGAGGCGACCCCGGAAGAAAGCAGCAGCGGGGATGACGGCGCAGAGCTTGACCAGGCCGATATAGATGACATGTTCGCTTCAGAAGGCGGCGAGGAGGAAGATCCGGCCCAGGAGGCGACCCCGGAAGAAAGCAGCAGCGGGGATGACGGCGCAGAGCTTGACCAAGCCGATATAGATGACATGTTCGCTTCAGAAGGCGGTGAGGAGGAAAGTCCGGCCCAGGAAACAGCAAAAGCTGTTGATAACGAAGGGAAGAAGCCCGCTCAGCAGGAAACAGCTGAAGACGAGCCTCCGGCTGGAGAAAGTTTTGCTTCTGAACTGGATGATATGGAAGATTTTTTCTCTGATCTTGAAGATGAAGACAGCAAGAGCAGTGGAGAACCTTTTGAGGCCGAGGATCTGGACTTTAGTGACATGCTGGATAACTCAACCGGGGCAGGAGCAGCAGAGTCGGATGAATCGGGGGATGGTGAGTCCACAGTCGGCATGACATCGGAATATGTGTCGGAGGCTGTGGCGGCAGCCCAGGAAGAAGAGCCGCAGAAATCGGGATTTATTTTATCCTTTCTGCCGGATTCACTTAATAATACCCTGGTGGCCGGGATAGCTTTAGGCTTGCTCGTTATTCTGGTTGGTTCCTGGCTTTTCCTGCGCTCCGGAGATAAAGAGGTCATTCCGCCTATTACTGAACAACAGCCGGTTACCGAGAAGAAACCGGCAGCCAACAGTATTCCGGTGGCCCATGACGGTGTTTATGCAATGGGAGAAAAGGCAGGTGAAATACAAATCAGCCTGGCCGGAGAGGACAATGACACTGATCCCTTAACTTTTAAAATTACCAGTCCGCCTTCAAATGGTATTTTATCCGGTAATCCGCCGGAGCTTACCTATCTGCCCAATAAAACCTTCAGCGGCGAAGATCATTTTGAATTCAAGGTCAGCGACGGCAAAGAGGAGAGCGGAACGGCTTCCGTGGTTATTACCGGCCCTGACCTCGCTAAACCGGCTGAACCAGAAGAGCGGAAAAAGGAAAATCCGGTTATCCTGCCGAAAAAACCGGTTATCATGGCACGGGATGTCAATCTTCGGGTTCTCAGTACGGATGAGGCGGTTATTGACTGGGCCGGAATCTGGCGGCGAGCCAACCGGACGGCTTTTAATGATAAAATTTATGTTGATATCGACCAGGACGGATTGCGTGGCAAGATCAAACGAATGAACAGCGGCCAGAGCCGCTATATCCCGGATAAATTTTTCCAGGGGAGGGAAATTATTCGCTATCGTTTCAAGCGGGGAGGCATAAGTTCAGCCACCGGCAGAATAGAAATGCGGGTTGCCCTGGGAACACCACCACCGGAAATCCATTTTAATAACCTGGCCCGGAACTATTTTGTCGGAGAAAGAGTAATAATTGACGCCGGCCCAACCAGAGACGAACATCGTAACAGCGTTAAATTCAGCTGGAAACAGCTTGCCGGTCCGCCAGTAAATATTACTCCCCTTAATCAGGAAGGATCAATTATTTCTTTTGTTATGCCGTCATCATTTTCCGGCCGGCCGGGTCCCTGCCTGCGTCTTACTGCAGTTGACGACATGGGGCAGAGCGTGACAAGTGATCTGGAAATGACACCTGTTTCTCGACGGCAGACCGCTCTGTGGCGGGGAACAGGAGACGGCCTTGCTCCTGATCCGGTCATGGATAAAAGGATGCTGCCCTGGCCCTATTAGGCGCTGTCGGTTCTGTAATTAATGGTCTCCCGGCCGCCGGGCTGCTGCAGGATCTACCGGCAGGCCGGATGCCCGGAGCAAATCGGCTATTGCTTTAACAAATCAGCAAAATAGGCAATAGTCTTCACCAGGCCCTCTTCCAATTGAATAACCGGCTCCCAATTCAATACTTCTTTAGCCAGGCGGATATCCGGTTGCCGTTGAGTCGGGTCATCATGGGGAAGAGGTTCAAAAATAAATTCCGATTTACTTCCCGTCATGGCCACAATTTTTTCCGCCAGCTCCAGGATTGTGAATTCATGGGGATTCCCCAGGTTCACCGGACCGGTAAAATCATCATCTGTGGCCATTAGCCGGACAAATCCATCAATCATTTCCTCAACATAGCAAAATGATCGTGACTGAGAACCATCACCATAAATGGTAATAGGTTCTCCTCTAAGGGCCTGAACAATAAAATTTGAAACTACCCGACCGTCATTAGGGTGCATTCGCGGGCCATAGGTATTAAAAATACGGGCCACTTTAATATTCATTCCATGTTGACGACGATAATCAAAAAATAAGGTCTCTGCGCAGCGTTTTCCTTCATCGTAACAGGAACGTACCCCGTTAGGATTAACATTTCCCCAATAACTTTCAGGCTGAGGATGAATAGCCGGATCGCCATAAACCTCCGAGGTGGAGGCCTGCATAATCCCGGCCCTTACCCGTTTAGCCAAACCAAGCATATTAATAGCGCCATGGACGGATGTCTTGGTGGTTTGCACCGGGTCGTGCTGATAGTGGATGGGAGAGGCGGGGCAGGCAAGATTGTATATCTCATCAATCTCAATATAGAGCGGAAAGGTTACATCGTGACGCAATAACTCAAAATGATCATTTCTTAATAATTGCCGAATGTTATCTTTGGTGCCGGTAAAATAATTATCCAGGCAGATTACTTCATGACCATCATCAAGAAGCCGCTGACAAAGATGGGAGCCAAGAAATCCCGCCCCACCGGTAACTAATATTCTTTTGCTGTGATATCCCTGCATATAGCTCCTCATAGGCTGCTGTGAAATTTCTGTTGGTGGTACGGTGTTTAATGCCTGACATAGTTGTTGTCAAGAATTAAAGATTTGTAAATATTCGGCTAGCACCCCACGGAGTCTACGCTTACCTCTTCGTTCGTTTCGGCGTGATTCACATAGTATACTATAGTGAACACACCGAAACGAACGAATCCGGGGCACTATCCGAACATTTAAAGAGTTAGGAAGGGGTAGACGTTTGCCCAACCCGAATATTTACAAAGATTTTACCGCACTAACAATCTCCATACCACAAAAATGATAATGTTTTTATTGAAAGGCTATGAAGAAATGTTAAATATAGGTGGTCAAAAGTAAGCAAACGAAGAGTATTTGGTGAAAAACATGAAAAAAATTAAATTTCTTCTTATAGATCCGCCTCATCGCATCTGGGATATCCTGAAGGCCTGGATCCCCAGTCCGGGCTGTTTACAGCTGGCCGCCTACCTGGAAGATTATTTTAATATAGATTTCATGGACTGCACCTTGAATAAACGGCCATGGCATGATCTTGAAAAAAAACTCCGCGAAGAAAGGCCGGATGTCGTGGGCATTTCCATTGGCTGTACCTATTTTACCTATGACGGCTACAATGCCGCTTCCCTGGTACGTGATGTCCTGCCTGAAGCGACTATCCTGGTGGGCGGCGCTCATCCGACCCTGAACGTGGAGCCGGGCGGATATTGTTGTCCGGGATGCTGATCTCATGGCCGGTTTCAGGGAGGCCGGGGTATATTAGTTCATGATTGGGGTGGAGTACTCCAAGCAGGAGGTATTGAACACCCTTGACAAGGATATTTCTCTGGACACGGTTGAAAAGGCCATGCGAATTCTCCAGAAACACAGATTCATGATCATGGCGACCCTGATGATCGGTCACTGGGAAGAAACAAATGAAGACCGGCAGCGTCTTTTTGATTTCTGTACCAAATATGTGTAACCGTTCACCAGGGCACCAAATTTACGATAACCTTCAGTCCTGTAAGTGTTTACCAGTGCCTTAGATTCGTTCGTTTGGGACTTCGAAGCA
>JANTGB010000023.1 GCA_024763115.1 Desulfobulbaceae bacterium
CGGGAGACTCCAGGTAAGCGACCAGCGGGAGACTCCAGGTAAGCGACCAGCGGGAGACTCCAGGTAAGCGACCAGCGGGAGACTCCGTTAGATTTTCATGATCAGGCCGACTCACATAGCATTAGTATGCAGCGCCGGCATGATCGAACAACATCTAAAATACATCCCGCATCTTTGCTTAGGGTTCACTCAAAAATAAATTAGTAGAGATAAGGTGTAATATGGACATTTAGAGAAGTGATCTAATTGCATGCAACCGCAGGCGTAGCAGGGCTACGACTCTGGATTACATAATTGCAGATCGCTTTTCTAAATGTTCAGATTGCGCCTTAGAATGCGAAGTTATTTTTGGGTGAGCCCTTAGCTAACAGTTAGAGGTCGATGGTAGCGTAAGTTTTTCGCTCCCACCTGAACAGTTACAGGTTTTTTTGATAAATAAATTTCCGGCCATGGTCGGTTCTGGAGGATAGAAAAATGATTCAGGTTGATATTGTTGCCTCAGGGCGAAATAAATTCGGCAAAGGGGCTGCTCGGCAGCTACGGCGCACAGGGCTCGCACCAGCCATTTTGTATGGGCCTGATATTGAGCCCATGCCTTTACAGATTAATGTGAAGGATGTCACCAAAACTTTAGTTGATCTCCATCGTCAGCATGCGGTCATCAATCTCAAGATTGAGAATAATGACAGGACAGACAGGTATGTGATGCTTAAGGAAGTTCAGGTTGACCCAGTCCATGACACCTTGAAACATATTGATTTTTATGAAATTTCTCTTGATAAACCTATTGTTCTGAAAATTCCGCTTAAATTTGTCGGTAAGGCTATAGGTCTTGAGCTTGGCGGTGACATGATAGTCAGCCAGGGCGAAGTAGCCCTGCAGGGATTACCCCTTGATATACCCAGCTTTCTTGAGGTTGATGTAACCGATCTTGCCATTAACGACAGATTGACCTGTAAAGATCTCGTTATTCCCGATAATATTACCCTGCTTGAGAATGAAAACAGGTTATGCGTCACTATTTTTGCCGGTATTGTTATTGAAGAAGAGGCTCCTGAAGAGGAAGAGGAAGGGCAGGAGGAGGCTGCTGAACCTGCAGAGGCATAACTACTCACGGGATAAGCGCCTGACTTCGCTGATCACCGTAATTGTAAGTGTTTACAGGGGGCAGGTAAGCGACCGACGGAAGACTCCGGGATATTTTCGTAATCAGGTCGGCGCAGCGTATTAGTCATTCGTAAACTGGGGTGATGGCGGAAATATGCGGTGCCCGGTGAACAGTTACATTTTTTGTTGACAATAAAACCGTTAAGGGTATTTCCTTTAGCGGTTTTGTTGTTTAAAAAGGTAACTGCTCACCGGGCGCCTACTCCGGAGTCTCGCCCGCTTACTTATCTGCACCCTGCAAGCAGTAACAATCATAGTGGTTTAGTAACCGTTCACCAGGGAATAAATCTTTGCCCATTTGTGCCTGCGCAGCATTCTGGTGCTATTCAAGCAGGCAGGTAAGCGAGGAACGAGACTCCGAAATGGGCAAAGATGAGGTGCTGGTGAACGCTTACGTGGTTTATGTAAATTAACCGCTACGTCCCGTGAATAGTTACAAAAGTTCAGCAGTAGAGAGGTGAATAAAATGTTTTTAATTGCCGGACTTGGAAATCCAGGGGCAAAATACAGCATGACCCGTCACAATATCGGCTTTATGTTTCTTGATTATCTGGCTGCTGAGAACGATTTTACCTTCAGTGAATCAAAATGGCAGGCAAAAGCTGCATTAAGTAGTTTGAAACAGCATAGAATTTTATTTTTAAAGCCGGAAACCTTTATGAACTTGAGCGGAATGGCTGTTGTCAGGGCTGCATCATATTATAAAATTCCCCCTGAGCGAATTATTGTTATTCATGATGATCTGGATCTTGAGGTCGGCCGGATTAAGGTCGCTTTTAATCGTGGAGCTGGAGGCCATAAGGGAATTCTGTCCATCAGCCGCCAGCTTGGGACAAAAAAATTTTCCAGGGTCAAAATCGGCATTGGCCGTCCCCGGACAAATATACCCGTGGAAAAGTATGTGCTGTCTAAGTTCAGCAGGGAAGAAAAAAATTTTTTAGCTGATCAGGCTGAGTTAACCGTCTTGTCCCTGAGTATAATTGTAAGTCGGGGAGTCTCTGCGGCAATGAATGAGATCAATGCCGTCCGTTGATCCGCCCGGCGCATTGATATTGTTTCGATTGCTTTAATGAAATTTTGTGTTAATATATCTATCACCTTTGCCGGTAAAATTTTTCAGAACGGCATAAGTGCCTTGCCGGTTATATAACTACCTTATTTCAAAACTTATTTTTCAGTTTCTTGTTTTTTGTTACATCTTTTCAGGAGTAAGGCACTAAAGTTTTTGTCATTCCGCTTAATGATGTCCTTAAGGCGGACATGATAAACAGTAAGGGGGGATGAAGTGTTTAATATAGGTGATATGGCTGTATATCCGGCTCATGGCGTTGGAGTGATCAAGGATATAGAAACTCGGAAAATAGGTAATGTTGAACAATCGTTTTATGTAATGAAAATTGCCGACTCCAGTATGGTCATCATGATTCCTACCAATAACAGCGACACAGTTGGATTGCGGGCTATCATCCCGAATTCCGATGTCCATAAAGTTTTTGAAATCTTAAAAGAACGTGATATTAAACTTGAAAGCCAACCCTGGAATCAACGTTATCGTCAATATATGGAAAAAATAAAAACCGGTTCGGTATTTGAAATTGCCGGCGTCCTTCGAGATTTATATCTGCTTAGTGAAGACAAGGATCTTTCCTTTGGTGAGAGAAAAATGATGGATACGGCAAAAAGCCTGTTGACCAAGGAGTTATCTCTTGCCAATGAAACAGGGGAAGAGCAGGTTGAAAAGAATATAGAGGCTATTTTTGCCTGAATTTTGCCGAAAAAACGCAGAAACATGCAATAATCCGCATGCTCTGCGGGAAAAAACCTGTTTTATGGTCACTGCCTGACTCCACCTTAAATTTTCAAACCAGCCATTGCCGACGAAACTTTCAGCCATCCGGCCGTCACCCGTTACTCCAGTCGTGAATTTTTTATTGTTCAATTATTTATTTCATTAATAATATATGCAGAACGGGCTAAATCATTGTTTTGTGGCCAAGGCCGTAAATGTCGGCCAGAGACTGGATGTTTTTGTTGCGCATAATTTGCAACTTAGTGCCATCTCGCGTACCACTATTAAAAATCTCATTAATTCCGGCAGAATACAGGTTAATAACCAGCAGAAAAAGGCAAGTTATCATCTAGCTGCTGATGATATTGTCAACGTTTCGCTGCTTCCTGCAGTATCTTCAAAACTGACAGCGGAAAAAGTTTTTTTCAAGCCTCTTTTTGAGGATGATGATCTTATTGTCCTGTCAAAGCCTCCCGGTCTGGTGGTGCATCCGGCCTGTGGCCACAGCAGTGGCACTTTAGTTCATGGTTTGCTTCATCATTGCCGTAATCTTTCCGGCATTGGCGGAAAACTGCGACCGGGTATCGTCCATCGCCTGGATAAGGATACTTCGGGAGTAATGATTGCGGCCAAAAATGATCAGGCTCACCAATCATTGTCCGGACAATTCAAGGAAAGGGAGATAAAGAAAATTTATCTGGCTCTGCTGGCCGGCAGCCCTCCTGCGGTTGACGGCACAGTGGATCTGCCCATTGGCCGTCATCCGGTGAGCAGAAAAAAAATGGCTGTGCGCCGAAAAGATGGCAGAGAAGCTGTAACTCATTGGCATATTGTAGAATCTTTGCCTTTTTTTACTTTGGTCAAACTGAAACTTGATACTGGTCGTACTCACCAGATCAGGGTTCACATGGCGGCTTTAGGTTGTCCGGTTGCCGGTGATTCAGTATATGGCGGCAAACAGGTGAATGGCCCGGACATTAAACGCCAATGTCTTCATGCCCGACAGCTGAGCTTCAATCATCCCCGCAGCGGGAAACGACTGCGCATTGTGGCCCCGCTTTGGCAGGATATTGCTTTATTGATAAAAAATTCAGGCGGCAAGGCTGATGACTTTTCCTGACAAGGCAAAGGTTGTCGGCCTGACGGGAGCTATATGCTCAGGGAAAAGTTCAGTGGCTTCATTCTGGCAGGAAAATTTTTCCGTCTGCTGGATCAGCGCCGATCTAGTTGCGCGCAAACTGCTTGAACCAGGACAGTTGGGGTGGCGTAAAGTCAAGGAATTAGCCGCTGATTTTATTCTTGTGGATCAGCAGGTCGACAGAAGTGCTTTGCGTCGGGCGCTATTTACCGACAAGGAACTGCGCCATAACTTAAACCAGGCGCTCCATCCTTTAATCAAGGAAAATATCCGGCGACAGGTTGCCTGTTCTGCGGCACAAAATGATGGTTCCTGCTCCTTTCTCATCGAAGTCCCACTGCTGTATGAGGCCGGCTGGGAAAAAGAGTTTGCTGAGGTTATCGTTGTTTATGTTGATAACCGCCGGCTTTGTCGGCGTATAGTTTGCCGCGATAAAATCAGAAAAATAGAGGCGGAAAGAACTCTGTCGTGTCAATGGCCTTTGTTTGATAAAGCAATGATGGCTGACCATGTAATTGACAATAATTTTTGCTGGCCGATAACTATTCTGCAACTGTTTCATTTAGGACGGTTATTATGGACAAAAAAAACTTGACAGCTTCATGTATAAAACCTAAAGTAAGAAATCTTTTATTCATGCTTATTTCAAAACAAGGCGCCTTGAAAAATCAGCTATTTTGTTCATGTTCAAGGAACAGCGAAAATAAAAAACTCAGCATATTGAGCGAATGTAAGTATTTTGTAACTGTTCAGCTGCACTTCATCTGCACACGACAAGTCAATCTTACATAGACATAGCATTAGTATGCTGCGCCGGCCTTATCACGCACAGCTAAAGCACACGGAGTCTCACTTCGTTCGCTTACCTCTGAACAGTTACAGGTCTGTGGTTGAGGAAATTTTTTGCCCCCTACCTGAATAGTTACAGTATTTTTTGTTGCGATACGGGTAAGCGTTCACCAGCACCTCATCTTTGCCCATTTGAGCCTGCTTGAATAGCACCAGTATGCTGCGCAGGCACAAATGAACAAATCTAAAGCACTGGTAAACGCTTAGAGACTTAAATATTGCAAAGATTTATTCCATGGTGAACGGTTACCGATACGGAAATTAAGCAGATAAGCTTTGATTCAAAGAGTTGTTTTTTCAAGTTGGCCGGACGAGTTCCCCCGCCGTCAGAGTTCTAACATAAAATGTAACTACTCATGGGGTAAGTGCCTACCGAGTGCAAACCGGAGTATTTATAACTGCTTCGGAGTCTGCGCTTACCTGCAGGGTGCAGGTAAGCGACCTGCGGGAGATTCCGTTAAATTTTCATGATCAGACCGGCGCAGCATACCGGCACTTACAACACAGACTGATCGCGCCGGTAAGCACCCTTAAAAACAGGACATAAACTTCGACTCCGAATATGCTGTGCCATGTGAGCAGTTACCATAAAATTAATACTTAATCGGTTGTTTCCGATCGGCTTACAAAAACTCTATATTTTATACTAAACTGTCTGCTTGCAGGAAATCTCCCTTAAAAACAGAACGTAAACTCCTTCTTTGGACAATATGTCGAACCACCATTGCCGGGTCGGCATTTTAACTCACTTCTTTTATATATACGTTCATATATACATATCATTACAGCCATATCATATAATTAATTTTATATAAAAATCTGAATTGGAAAACACATTTATTTAAGAAATAATTTTAGCCGGGCAGGCAGGGGGCGCACCGCATACCAGCGGATGTTTTCCCGGCGCTTAACTCGGCAATAGTAAATTGCTATGGGTTGTCTCTCAAAAATAATTGTCGGTAACTATTGATAATTTTACCGGCGTATAATTCGCTTTCTGCGAAGCCGTAATCAGCCTACCTTTTTGGTAGTTATTTTATTTGATAAAAGGGGGTTCTTAAACACCCTTGAGGAGAAAGAAATGGAAAAAATCAGTAGGAACAAGGAGAGTTAAGGGCAATGAATTTAAGCGATTTAAAGGTAAAAAAGATCACTGAATTAACCAAAATTGCCAAGGATCTTAAGATTGACGGCTTCAGTGGCATGCGTAAACAGGAATTAATTTTTGCGATTATTCACGCCAAGGCTCAACAGGAAAAAGGGGCTATGGTACGCGGTAATGGCGTACTGGAAATTTTAAGCGACGGCTTTGGCTTTCTTCGTGCTCCTGATTACAATTATCTTCCCGGCCCAGATGATATTTATGTTTCTCCTTCCCAGATCAGAAGGCTGAGCCTGCGCACCGGTGACACGATTGAGGGAATTGTCAGGCCACCAAAGGAAAGTGAACGTTATTTTGCTTTGCTGAAGGTCGAAAAAGTAAATTTTGAACATCCTGACAAGGCCAAATATAAAACTCTTTTTTCCAATCTTACTCCCCTGCATCCGGACCAGCGGATTACCCTTGAAAGGGCTACTGATAATTATTCCATGCGTATCATGGACATTATCGCCCCCATAGGCAAGGGCCAGCGCGGTTTGATTGTCGCTCCGCCTAGAACCGGAAAAACCGTATTGATCAAGGACATTGCCAATAGTATTACCAAAAATCACAAGGAAATTATTTTAATTGTTCTTCTTATTGATGAGCGACCGGAAGAAGTTACGGACATGGCCAGAAGCGTTAACGCCGAGGTAATCAGTTCCACCTTTGATGAACCGCCCCAGCGTCATATTCAGGTAGCTGAGATGGTCATTGAAAAGGCCAAGAGACTGGTTGAGCATAAAAAAGATGTGGTGATTTTACTAGATAGTATTACCCGGCTGGCCAGGGCATATAACACTGTGGTGCCGCCCAGCGGCAAGATTCTCTCCGGCGGGGTTGATTCCAATGCCCTGCATCGGCCGAAACGATTTTTCGGTGCAGCCCGTAATATTGAAGAAGGAGGAAGCCTTACTATTATTGCCTCAGCTTTAGTTGAGACAGGCAGTAGAATGGATGATGTTATTTTCGAAGAATTCAAGGGTACCGGCAATATGGAGGTTGTTCTTGACCGCAAAATGGCTGACCGCCGCCTGTTTCCCTCTTTTGACATTAATCGTTCCGGTACCAGGAAGGAAGATTTGCTGCTGACGGCAAATGTCTTAAACAGGATGTGGATTCTACGGAAATTATTATCCACCATGCATCCGGCTGATGCCATGGAGTTTTTGCTTGACAAGATGAAAGGGACAAAAACTAATGATGATTTTTTTGAATCTATGAACGGTTGATCTTGCTAAACATTGAGATGTCTGATATATTTTTATGTTCTTTGGTAACTGATTACAGGACAGCGGATCTTCGGAGTCGGAGTTTATGCCCTGTTTTTAAGGATGCTTGCTTAGCGATTAATCCGGCTTACGAATAACTGATACGCTGCGCCGGACTGATCACAGAAATTTCCCGGAGTCTCCTGCCGGTTGCTTACCGGCATCCCTGTAACCTGTTACAATTACGTTGGTTAGCGACATTAAGGAGTTTACCCCGTGAAAAGTTACATTTTTTGTTGATTTTTCATATAGGGTGCCTTGAAAATTATAAATTTAGTTAAAGCCGACCTATAGATTGTTTTTAACAGCCGGCTGTTATACTTGGGAGTATTATTATTATGAAGAGGGGAATCCATCCGGAATATAATCGGATCACAGCCAAGTGCGCCTGTGGCAACGAAATTGAAGTTGGAACCGTGAATAAGGAAATTAAGGTTGAAATTTGTTCAGCCTGTCATCCTTTTTTTACCGGCAAGCAGAAACTTGTCGATACTGCGGGACGGGTCGAGAAATTTTTACGTAAGTATGGAAGGACATTGGATAAATAATTTTGTTTGCCCGGTTTGAGAATCTTGACGAAAAACTTTTAGAGCTTGAAGGTAAGCTGGCTGATCCAGCCATACTGGCTAATCAGGTCGAATATGGTGCTGTTGCCAGGGAACATTCCCGGGTTTCCAGATTATGGGAACTTTATAGGGAATTCAGGCAGGCCGAAGAGGATCTCCAAGATAATAATGAGCTTCTGCAGGATGAAGACGATGAGGAAATGCGGGAGCTGGTCAAGACCGAGATAACTGATCTCACAAAAAAAATTGCCGACCTGGAAAATTCTCTGCGCCTTATGCTACTGCCCGGGGATCCCAATGATGAGAAGAATATTCTCCTGGAAATAAGGGCCGGAACCGGGGGTGACGAAGCTGCCCTTTTTGTCAGCGATTTGTTTCGAATGTATTCCAGGTACGCTGAGATGCAGGGCTGGAAGGTTGAAATCCTGAGCAGTAATCCCATTGGGATCGGCGGCCTTAAGGAGATAATTGCGCTTATCAGCGGCAAGAAGGTTTACAGTAAATTAAAATTTGAATCCGGAGTTCATCGAGTGCAGCGTGTGCCGGAAACCGAAACTCAGGGCCGAATTCATACCTCGGCTGTTACTGTGGCGGTAATTCCCGAGGCTGAGGAGGTGGAACTGCATATTGATCCCAATGAATTACGGATTGATGTTTTCCGTTCTTCCGGGCCTGGAGGACAGAGTGTTAATACAACTGATTCGGCAATTCGGATAACCCATCTTCCCACCGGCCTGGTGGTCACCTGTCAAGACGAAAAATCTCAACACAAAAACAAGGCCCAGGCCTTGAAAGTTTTACGGGCCCGCCTTCTTGATCAGATGCAGCAGGAACAGCATGATCGTATTTCCGAGGAGAGAAAAAGTCAAATCGGCAGCGGTGACCGCAGTGAACGGATTCGAACCTATAATTATCCTCAGGGGCGGATGACGGATCATCGAATTAATTTGACCCTTTATAAGCTTGATGATATTTTAATGGGTAAGCTGAATAATGTCATTGACCCCTTAATTGCCCATAATCAGGCTGAAGCGCTTAAAACTCTGCAATAGTTCAGTTCCTGTTGACCCCATTTGAACTTTACCGGAAGGCTGCTCAACGTTTAAAGGCCGCAAAAATACCTGATGCCGATCTTGAGGCATCTATAATGCTGGCTCATCTTTTGCGTGTCCCCAGGGCGGAAGTTTTTTTTACGGAAAAGGTAATTTTGCCGGAAACCGTGACTGTGTTTGAGGGGTTTATCAGCCGTCGTCTGCAACGTGAGCCCCTTTCTTATATCCTGGGAGAACATGAATTCTGGTCCCTGCCTTTCAAAGTAAACTCCGATGTTCTCATTCCCCGACCGGAAACGGAAAATTTGATTGAAATCTGTCTGCAGGTGGTTCGGGCCGGCGATGAAAAATTTTGCGGCCACATTCTTGATCTTGGTACGGGCAGCGGTGTTATCGCTATTGTTCTGGCTAAGGAATTGCCTGGAGGAAGCGTAGTTGCCGTTGACTTGTCCTATCCCGCCCTTTGTCTGGCCAGAAAAAACAGCAAGACTCACCAGGTCATAAAACAGCTCTCTTTTGTTCAGTCGGACTGGCTGGGAGGTCTTGTGACCAAGCCTGTTTTTGATCTTGTTGTCACAAATCCTCCTTATATTGAGCATGATGTTCTGTCGACACTGCAACCGGAAATCAGCTTTGAGCCGCAACTTGCCCTTGATGGCGGCAGCCGGGGGATTGAGATGTTTCAATATTTCGGCAGACATATTTTTTCTATTCTTAAGCCCGGCGGCTGGTTTTTTATGGAAATCGGCGCGGATCAGGCTGAATCCGTTATTCAGCTTTTTTCCGGCGAAAAATTTGTTAATCTTAATATTTTTGATGATTATGCCGGGTTGCCCAGGGTTTTTCAAGCCAGGAAACCTCGAAATCTCTAATTTACCAACCTGGTATGTAATAAGACAGGCTGATCACGCAGGTAAGCACCCTTAAAAACAGGGCATAAACTTCGACTCCGAATATGCGGCGCCCTGTGAGCAGCTACCCTGATATTATGGATAAAATAGTTATAGAAGGCGGTCATGAACTGCATGGTGAAATAAGGATCAGCGGCGCTAAAAATGCAGCCCTGCCGATTATTGCCGCAACTCTCTTAACCCCTGGCTGGCATACTCTATACAATGTGCCTGATCTTCGCGATATCAGGACTATTCTTTCCCTGATGGCGACATTGGGAGTTGTCTGGGAAAAAAACGGGCCTGATACCTTGAGGATAAATACTGCTGACCTATCCGGCTGTGAGGCATCCTATGACCTGGTTAAGACCATGCGGGCTTCGGTCTTGGTTCTGGGGCCCTTGCTGGTAAGAATGGGGCGGGCCAGGGTTTCATTGCCCGGGGGTTGCGCCATTGGTGCCCGACCTATTAATTTTCATACCCAGGGTCTAAAAAAACTTGGGGCGGAGGTTGTTCTTGAACAGGGTTATGTTGAGGCTGTAATCAGCAATCGACTGCCCGGCGGTACGGTTTATTTTGATTTTCCTTCAGTGACCGGCACTGAAAATCTGTTAATGGCGGCAGTGCTGGCCAAGGGCACAACTGTTTTAAAAAATGTGGCCAGGGAGCCTGAGATTGGTAATCTTATTGATATGCTTATCTCAATGGGGGCTGAAATTGAGGGCCGCGATACCGACAAACTTATTATTTACGGGGTGGAGAGTCTCAATCCCGCAGAAATTACTATTATTCCAGACAGGATAGAAACAGGCACCTACCTGATTGCCGTAGGCGCGGTCGGCGGCGAGGTAAAATTGACCCATTGCGATCCTGCTCTTCTCCCGGCTTTAACTGAAAAATTGCGCCTTGCCGGGCTTGATTTGACTGAAATGGCTGATTGTTTTCTGGTGCGAGGTAATGGTTCCCCGCTAAGCGTAGATATTAAGACCATGGTTTATCCGGGATTCCCCACGGATCTCCAGGCCCAGATGATGGCCCTGATGACTTTTGCTGATGGGACAAGTTTTATCAACGAAACAATTTTTGAAAATCGTTTCATGCACGTGGCTGAATTGCGACGGCTGGGGGCGGATATCAAGGTCGATGGCGCCAGCGCCATTGTCCGCGGCAGTGGCGGACTTACCGGAGCCAAGGTTATGGCCACTGATCTGCGGGCCAGCGCCTCTCTGGTTATTGCCGGGCTTGCGGCCCATGGGGTTACCGAGGTCTCCCGGGTTTATCATCTAGATCGGGGATATGAAAATCTGGTAAAAAAACTGACTGGGGTCGGGGCGGTAATCCAACGAAAAGAGGATAATTGATGGTAATGAATTGTCCGGCTACTTCGAAAGAGCCGAAAAAATCTCTGCCTCCGGAATAACGCCGGAACGGACAACAACAGGCATATCTTTCTCATAACTTATGATGGTTGAAGCGCTGCCCTGGACAAATTCATCAAATTCAATCAGAAAATCAACCTCAGGAAGCTGATGTCTTACCTCAACAGCATTAACCGCTGCCGGGCAGCCGGAAATATTGGCGCTGGTTGCGGTAATGGGGCCGCCATATTTTCGCACCAGGGCCCGGGCCTGGGGATGTGATGAAATCCTGACTCCTACCAGGCCCGTATCGGCAGTCAAAAAAGTCGCCAGAGAAGAAAGGGCCGGGAAAAGCAAAGTTAAGGGGCCGGGCCAGAATTTCCGCATCAGGGCAGGATAAAACGACGGAATATGGGCAACCAGACGGCCCAGCTGCCATTCATCTTCCACCAGGCTTAATACCGGCTTGGCGAGAGATCGCCTTTTAAGTCCAAAAAGACGCTCCAGGGCCTTTTCGTTAAAAGGATCAACCGCCAGGCCGTAAAAAGTTTCAGTGGGAAAGGCTACTACGCCGCCCTGGGCAATTACGGTTACCGCCTGTTCAACGGCAGCAGATATCGACTCTGAGAAAACCACCTGTTAAAGGGGTAATTCAGCCAGCCGGGCCGCCTTCTTTTCAACCGCAGCTGCCATATCCTTTTTATAATCATTAAGTTTGTCGGCAAGATCACTATCGGCTGTCCCGATGATCTGGGCAGCGAGAATAGCCCCGTTTCCAGCCCCGGACTTGCCGATACCCATAGTTGCAACCGGCACGCCGGGCGGCATCTGCACCGTGGCCAGCAGAGCGTCAAGACCATTTAAGGAAGAGGCGTCAATGGGAACGCCGATAACAGGCAAGGTGGTATGGGCAGCCAGTACTCCGGCCAGATGGGCGGCCATTCCGGCCCCGGCAATAATCACCTTCAGCCCGCGCTGCCTGGCGCTGGAGGCATATTCCGCAGCCCGGGCCGGGGTACGATGGGCCGAGGCCACGGTAATCTCAAAAGGAATATCCATTGCTTTAAGAAAATCAACCGCCCCCTGCATGACCGGCAGGTCTGAATCACTGCCCATGACAATCCCGACTATTGCTCCCGACGTTTGCCGGTTAAGGGCTTTTTGCCCTATATCGGTACGATAGAAGCAGCCATCCCAGCTGATCATCTTCACTGCTTCATAGGCAGTGCGGATGGCGGCGGGCAGATTGTCGCCAAGCGCGGTAACACCCAGAACCCTTCCGCCGACGCAGACTATTTTGCCCTCTTTTTCTCCGGTGCCGGCATGAAATACCATAACATTTTCCTGTTCGGCAACCTGTTCCAGGCCATGAATCTCCATGCCCTTTTCGTAGGAACCGGGATAACCACCGGCAGCCATAACCACGCAGACCGTGGGCCGGGGATCAATATCAAGCTCAACCTCATCAAGCCGTTCATCAATTACCGCCTCCATAATTTCGACCAGATCTCCCCGCAGACGCATGAGCAGGGGCTGACATTCAGGATCGCCAAAACGGCAGTTGAACTCCAGGACACCGGCCTGACCGTCTTTAATCATTAATCCGGCATAAAGTACGCCCTTGTAGGCACGGCCTTCCGCAGCCATGGCCTTGACCGTGGGCAGCATGATATTTTCCATCACCTGTTTATGCAGTTTCTCAGTTACAACCGGAGCCGGAGAATAAGCTCCCATACCCCCGGTATTAGGCCCCTTGTCACCGTCATAAGCAGCCTTGTGATCCTGGGACGACGGCAGGGGCAAAACCGTTTTGCCGTCGGTAAAAGCAAGAAATGAGGCCTCTTCACCCTCCAGAAATTCCTCAATGATAATTCTGTCGCCTGCCGCGCCGAAGGCCCGATCAGCCATAATCCGCCGCACCGCAGATTCCGCCTCTTCCGGGGATTGACATAAAATTACCCCCTTGCCCGCAGCCAGGCCATCTGCCTTGACCACCAAGGGGACGGATACGGTATCAAGATAGTCAAGGGCTGCCTGTTGCTTACTGAAAACTCGATATGAACCGGAAGGAATATTATATTCGGCCAGCAGATCCTTGGTAAAGACCTTGCTCCCCTCCAGAACGGCAGCCCGCTGATCCGGCCCGAAAATCCTTAAGCCCGCATCGGTAAAACGATCAACTACTCCCATGGTCAAAGAAATTTCAGGACCTACTACGGTGAGATCTATCTTTTCAGCAAGGGCAAATTCCAGCAATTTTTCAATATCATCCGCACCGATATCAACACATTGGGCCTGCCGGGCTATACCGGCATTACCCGGCGCGCAGAAAATTTTATCCACTTTAGGGCTTTGAGCCAGTTTCCACACCAGGGCATGCTCCCTGCCGCCGGAACCTATTACTAATATTTTCATAACCTGATCTCCTTAACCGCCTATGGCGGAATTATAAATTTTAGTAAATAACTATGAATTATTGCCTAAATTGCGCCAAACTTGTAAATATTCGGGTTGAGTAAAAGCTACCCTTCTCTACCCCTTTAAATGTTCGGATAGTGCCCCGGATTTGTTCGTTTCGCCGTGTTCACTATAGTATACTATGTGAACACGCCGAAACGGGCGAAGGTGGGGTGCTATCCGAACATTTACGTCAACGTAACTGCTCACAGGGTACCGCATATTTCCGCGATCAGTCCGGCTTACGTATGACTAATACGCTGCGCCGACCTGATCACGAAAATCTACGGCA
>JANTGB010000024.1 GCA_024763115.1 Desulfobulbaceae bacterium
TCGCTTTCCGGAGCATTATTTTTTTAAAATAACACAGAGTTGGGCAGGTAAGCGAGGTACGAGACTCCGCAGAAAGGGCATTCTCGGACAGCCTCCTAGTTACTCCAGGGTACTTATGCCGTTCTAAAAAATTTTACCGTCAAAGGTGCCAGTATGCCGCAACATCCTGATCGAACATATATAAAACACACGAAGAATCATTCCGTTCGCTTGCCTCTGAAATGAATGTTAACCTTCATTGACATTCTGTAACCATCTGTTATTTAAAAAATATTTTTTTTATTTTCACGGTTAAATACAACAATTATAACGGTTGCCGATTGAGGTTTGCAACCATTAATTACAGCCTTTCGGGGCGCTTTCAGCCTCCTGCTGATTTACTAAATAAATCCAAGTACATTTCATTATGCGAGTCTCAGATAAACACCAGAAAATAACCCAGGCTGCGGTTAAGGTTTTTGCCAGAAAAGGTTTTTTTAATGCCCGAATATCAGATATTGCCAAGGAAGCGAAAGTTGCGGACGGCACCATCTATCTTTATTTCAACAATAAATATGATATACTTATTTCCATGTTTGAGGATGAAATAGGTAAAACTATCCTCCAGGTCAAATTACAGCTTGACAAAGAAAACGATCCCCGCAAAATGATGGAAATATTCGCTCGTCATCATCTCCTTCTTCTCAAGGAAAAAAAGGATCTGGCCGAAGTTCTGCAAATGGAACTACGACAAAGCAATAAATTCATAAAGGAATACCGCAACAAAAAATTTATTGAATATATTGATATAATTTCCACCATAGTTAAAAAAGGTCAGGAAACAGGTATTTTCAGGAAAGACCTTCTCCCCGGCATAGTCAAGAGAGCCTATTTCGGCGCCCTTGACGAAATGTCCAGATTATGGATATTAACCTCTAAGCCGCCTTACAGCCTGACCGAAACAGCAAAACAGATCAGTGAAATTTTTCTTTTCGGTCTTATTGAGCCGGAATTAAAAACGGTCTAAGGGCTCACTCAAAAATAACTTCGCATTCTATGGCGCAATCCGAACATTAAAAAAACGCTGCACAATTATGCAATCCCGGAACAAACGCTTAAGCTCCGTCTGCACTTGCGCATGCAGTTAGATCACTTCTCTAAATATCTATATTACACCTTATCTCTTCTAATTTATTTTTAAGTGAACTCTAAGGTGTTTCTCCCGGATTAATTTCTAAAATTTCCAGCTGCCGGACACCGTTGGGAGTTTTTACTTCAAATTCATCTCCCTCGCTTTTACCTAGCATGGCTCGTCCCCAGGGGGAATAAACGGAGATACTGCCTTTTTTTACATCCGCCTCATCCGTGCCCAGCAACTGATAAGTAAATTCCTCATCCGTATCAAGATCAAGCAAAGTGACAACAGTACCGAAAACGACCCTTTCAGTATCAACGACCGTGCAGTCTATGACCTCGGAACGACCCAGCTTATCCTTTAATTCCATTATTCGGCCCTCAATATGCCCCTGTCGTTCCTTGGCGGCGTGATATTCGGCGTTTTCCTTTAAATCGCCATGGGCCCTGGCTACTTCAATCGCCTTTACCACTTCAATCCTGTCTTTTCTTTCCAGCCGTCTCAATTCTTCACCGAGTTTTTCATGACCGCTTTTAGACATCGGTATTCTTTCTACCATTATTTCTCCTTTAAAATCTCATTATCTTTGTCCATGAATAACTGTCCTCCGACCTCTGAAATCACCAGCGATAAATTGCCGAAATAAAAAATTCCCGCTCACGAATTTGATCAGAGGAAACAATTGCCGCCCGTGATTCCAGCATGACATGAGGGGTAACTTCGACAAAAATCTCTCCTTTTATTTTTTGGACAGTATGACCGTTTACGTCATAATCCATAAAATATTCAGCCGTATAATAGCTGGGAGCGCCCCGCCCCAGGGTATCACCTGACAACATATGCTTAAAGTACAGGCGAAAACGATTATACCAGTAATCTCCAGGAGCCCAGTAAGGATGATCGTTAACAGCAAAACCATCATCCAGCAAAGCTCCACCCTGCCTTTTACTTTCTCGGGCATCCTGGAAATCATAGGAATAAGTAAACTCAAGATATGTAGGCTCAGTAAAAAGGATAACTAAGGCCCGGAAATTATAGCCGTCCAGCTCATTATCATCAGAATATTTAATGTAGCGGCAATCGCCGCTGACCAACAGACGGGGAAAAAGGTCAAAGGCAATACCGGCGGAGGATTTTTCCGCCACTATATTTCGACTCAGGCTGGCTGTGGTGTCGGTAACAACGTCGCGGGAAAAAGCCAGCCGGCCCGTAATTTTATCGCCTGTTTTCCCCTCCAGGGCTAATTTCAACAGCCCGGTATCGGCATAGCCGTCTGCCAATCCTTCAGCCCCGGCTCCCACAGAGACATCAAGCCAGTCAAATAACCCGGTTTTATAGGATAGCTGAAAACGATTTGCCGATAATTTATTACCGTTATCCGTTGAGCGATAACTTATTCTTGAAGCAGAAAAGTCAAATTGATGGCGAAAAAAAGGCTGATAGCGGAATAAGGCAATACCGGACTGTTGTTCCATGGCCTGGTAACCACTCCATCCCTTCTTGCGGTCATAATGCCAGGCCAGGGTGCTTTGAGGACGCCGTTTCAGTCGGTTACGCTCCGTTGCCTCGGTCAGGCCCGGATAATTGCTGTTTTCCCTGTTTATCTCCGCATAAATCAGGGCCTCATCACCCAGCCGACCGAGACGACTGTATATCCCGGCCAGATCAAAAAGCAGGGTCTGGTCATCCGGATTCTTGCGGTGAAGATTTTCAAACTCCTTAACAGACTGAAAATATTCCCTTCTTTGCAGAGAATTGCGGGCAGCCAGCTCCATATAAAAATAATCATGCCAGCGATATTCAGCATAGAGCGGTATCGCAAGATGATTTATTCCGTCCTGATTCCGATCAGCAGCAAAAGAAACAGCCATAATCGGAGCCAGGTTGTCCTGACGGGGTAGCTCAGCAAAGGGAAGCAACTGCCGGAATTTTTTCTCTGCCGGCGGAAAATTCATTTCCAGTCCCTGAGACCTGCTCTTTTTCAAAAAAACATCTTCTATATCACGCTTCAGGTAATGGTGATAAACTTTAAAAGATTCGTCCCACTGCTGAAGAGCCCAGAGCATTCTCGCCTTGAGCAGAATAACGTCAGCCCGCTCCGGTTCATTGGCCAGCAGATCATCACAGAGCCTGATTCCCTGCCCATAAGCGCCTGTCAGGCTGCAAAGACCGGCTGACTCCAGGAGCAAACGGCTATTAGCCGGAACCCGTAGCAAAGCTTCATTATAAAGGGCCAAGACCTCTGACCGGCGGTCTGTTTTGCTCTCAGCCCGTCCCAGCAGACTGATTGCCCTTAAAGAGTCGGGCATTTTCTGCCGGGCCAGAGTAGCGGCCCGGAGCATTGAATCAGTCATTTCATATTCAGCATAAAGCTCAGCCAACCGCAGTAACCGGCCTTTGTCCCGTTTGGCTATGGTCAAGGCCGGATCAGCGGCAGGGCAGGTTTCCTCGTCATCCCATTCTTCCTGCTGCGCCTTTTCCAGCAATACCAGGAAAAGCAAATCATCAGGATATCGACGCAGCATCCTGCGGCTGTCCCTTATCGCTTCCTCATTATTTCCCAGGCCCAGTTCACTGTCGATAACGGCCTTGAAAAACTTGCGCTGCATCTGCCTGTCGGCAGAAGAAAAAAACGGCAGTAGTTTACGTCCCTTCTTCCCGGCTAAGCGGTATTTTCCACTCAGGTTCAGAAGACGCAATTCGAGAAGATCAATATAATTATTCCTCGGCCTGTTCTCCGGCAATCCGTCGGCAAAACGACGAAATTCGACAAGCCATTGCCGTCCCATATCATCGTCATGGGCCCTTAAGGCGAGTTCGACCAGTTTGCCGTAAACAACTGTTTGTTCATGCCTTAATAGCAGGGCCCGACGCAAGCCCTGCTCCGCCTCAAAGAAACGATGCTGCCGGCTATAAAGCTCAGCCAGGGCAAACAGGGTGTTCAAGGCGCAATCATTGTTCCAGCTCCCTTCTTCATCAATAATTGTCTGATAGGCTATCAAGGCCTGGTAATCTTCACCACAATCGCGCCGGGCATTAGCCGCAATCAGCCTGGCCCGCCAGTCCATCAGCAGACCAGCCGCTTTAATTGCGGCGATTTTATCATCTACTTTGTCGACCAGGCCAAGATAACCGGCCAGCCGAAGACAATTCAGTTGAATGTCTCTGTCGTCCGGAGAAAGGCGCTGAGCCTGTTCGTAAGAGGCCAGGGCCTTAGCAGGGCATGACAGTTTTTCAAAAATTTTTCCCTGAAGAAAATAAAATTCCGCTGTCGCGGAATCAGGGGTGCTGATATCCATAAAAAGAGCCCTGCCCTGTTTACCCCAGCCCTGATCAAGATACAAAAGAACCAGTTTTAAACCAATTTCCGGATCACGCGCTCCCAGCCGGCGCAGCTCTTCCAGAACTGTAATAAGCTTATCGTTACGCCCCAGACGCTCAAGAGGGGCAATCATGGCCAGATAAACCGGCCTGGGTTCAGGGGTGATCTTCAGCATGTCCCGCCACAAGGCAAGAGCGGCTGCATCAGCGCCGATGGCCTGGAGATCACGGGCCAGGGCGGCAATTATCTTTTTGTCTCCCGGCTGCTGCAATAAAAGACGCCGGTAAAGCTTGACAGCCTCGGCATAACGGCCAACTGCATCATAAAGTTCGGCTGCATGTTTTAGACTGGCACTGGATGGTTTTTTTTCCACCTCCAGATAACGTTCTATTCCGGCCAGGGTCTTTTCTTCGTTACCAAGAATGGTCTGTATTTCAACAACAGCTTGAAGGGCCTTTTTGTTATTCGGATCATGAGCGATTATTTTTGTCATGCAGTCCATGGCCTGGTCATATTGTTTCAGGGCCTGATAGACCAGGCCAAGCCTGAAGAGTAAATCATAATTGTCGGGCTCACTCTTTTGCAGGACAAGGAGGTGTTCAAGGGATTGGGCGAACCGGCCGTCTTTTTGACAGAAAAGTGCGGAACGCCACCGGGCTTCATGATCATCCGGCTGAGCGGCAATCACTTGCCGCCAGTAGCGAAGACTGATATTTTCAAGTCCCAGGGCATCATAAATATGGGCGGCAAGCCGGTAATCAGCTTCAGTGGCAGTGGATTCCGCTGCCAGGGACGCAGCCAGGAACCTGGCTTTTTCAAAAAAACCAAGTTGATAATAAACTGCGGCTAATCGGCGCTTGACGGCAATATCATCCGGGGTCAGCAAAAAGAGTTTTTCCAGAAAACGGACACTATCCCCAACCTGACCACTTTTCACCATTATATGACAAATTCCTTGCAGAGCCTGAATATTTGTCTGATCCAGGCCATAGGCCTTTTGAAAAAACTCCAGGGCCCGGGCGTTATGCCCTTCCTGATCCATAATATAACCTAAGGCATTAAGATAGCTGGGGGTTTCTCCTGCAATTTTAAGCAGATATTCCAGATGTCCGGCTGCCGGATCATATTTTTTCAGGAAAATCAACAGACGGGCCAGTTCCCAGCGGGGTTGAATTAAATCTTCCCTGGCCGCCAGTAACGTCTCATATTGAACGACAGCTTCTTCGAATTGTTGATTATTTACCGAATCACGCGCGGAATTCCACACCTGTAACCAGTCGGGAATGAGCTGACCCTTTTGGACAATCCTGCTGCTGAACCAGCCCGGCAGCGCATAATAGCTGTGAGCGGCAAAAACAAAAGCAGGTGTTAATATAAAAAAACAAAACACAAGCAAAAATATTTTTCTGATTTCCGCCTGTGCTTTCAGAAATGAAAACGTCATATCATAACGTAACTATTCAGACTCTTGTCGGTTTTGACAAGCCGACCTAAGGTGCCGGAGAAAACCTGTAGGTCGGTTTAAGCGCAACGCTAACCGACATTAATACAGTGTTGCCGACCATCCGGATATCTGGTTGTGTTAATTGTTGAGTCAGCCCTGGATTGCTGTCGTTTCAAGGTGTGGAAGTAATGTTACTAATACCGAGGCCGGCACACATCAGGCGCTTACCCAGTGAGTAGTTACATAAATGTCATACTTGACGCCATTGGCCCATTTTCCCCCAACCTGTGGTGCTTTAGATTTTTAGTCCCTTATAATCAATTTTCGTGTTTTTTGTGGCAAGAAATTAAAAAAAACTTCTTTGATATAAATTACTTGCCTCTACGGTTAAAGGACTTATCCTGAGAGTCCTTTGTTTTATTCCGCTTTAGTGGGTTAGGTGTAACTTGCTCACAGGGTGCCGGATCCGGAATCTCGCAAGCTCGCTTATCCGTATCCCGTAAGCAGTTACAAACACAGTGGTTTATGGAAATTAACCGCTAATCTTGTAACCGGAAGGCTGTCCGAGAATAGCGAACCTACTGCAAAATCGGATAAATCGACCCAATTTTTCCGCTACGGCTTCTATTCTCGGACAGCCTCCCGGTTACGGGTTATGAATAAAACCGGGCAATGGTTTCAACAACATATTGCTGCATGTCAGCGGTTAATTCCGGGTAGATCGGCAGGGCCAGAGTTTCATGGGTCGCCTTTTCCGCCTGCGGAAATTTTCGGTCAACGCAGCCAAAATTTTTAACGCATTTTTGCTGGTGCAGGGCCAGAGGATAATAAATTTCCACCCCAATAGAATTATCCTGCAGAAAATCACGGAGCCCGTCCCGCTTCCGTACTCGAATAACATACTGATTATAAATATGATAATCTTCTTCCGCTGCCCCGTCCCGGGATTTATAGATAGCAACCGGCAGCTTAACCATGCCCTTATCCACCAACCCGGCCCGGCCGAACAGTTCATTATAACGCTCGGCATTCCGCCGCCGCCCCTTATGCCAGGCGGCCAGGCGGCTCAGCTTGACCCGCAGAACCGCAGCCTGGACTGCGTCAAGACGAAAATTACCCCCAATTACATCATGAAAATATTTAGGCTCAGCCCCATGATTGCGGAGAATTTTAATCTTTGCCGCCAGTTTCTTATCATGGGTTACCACCATGCCCCCATCCCCCATTGCCCCCAGATTTTTACTGGGAAAAAAAGAAAAACAGCCGCAGACGCCAAGGCTGCCGGCCTTATGCCAGACTGTGCGGCCATTCTCATCAACCGGACAGGCTGCCCCTATGGCCTGAGCCCCATCTTCGACAACAGGAATACCGTAAGCGTCAGCTGATTTCATTATTTGATTCATATCAGCGCACTGGCCATAGAGATGAATCGGCATAATTGCCTTAACCCGCTCCCGCACATTTTTATTATCCAGGATTTCAGCCAAACCTTCAGGGTCAATATTATAAGTTTCAGGGTCAATATCAACGAAAAGCGGTCGGGCTCCCAGCCGGGCAATGCTGCCCACAGTGGCAAAAAATGTATATGGAGTGGTGATAACCAGATCATCCCGGCCAACCCCCAGGGCCATGAGAGAAACCAGCAGAGCATCCGTACCGCTGGAAACGCCGACCGCGTAATTAACTCCGCAGTAGTCGGCAATTTCTCTTTCCAGCCCCTCAACTTCCGGTCCCTGAATATAACGGGTAGAATCAACAACCTCGGTAATCCGGGCAACAATTTCGTTACGCAGAGGAACCAGCTGCGCCTTTAAATCCAGTAATGGTATATTCATATATTATAACTGCCTTAAATACTTATTAATTAACAAATAACAGCTCACGCCCGCCACTGGTGGAACACCTGATTTAGAAAATATTTGATATCAGGAATCTCCTGTTCAAGATATTTTTTCATTTTTTTCAATAAATTTGCCTCAATCTGTCTGACTCTTTCCCTGGAAATACTAAACCGGTCAGCTATCTGCTGTAAAGTTAAAGGGTCATCATTCAACAGGCGGGAAGCAAGGATTGCCTTTTCTTTATCATTAAGATTTTCTTTTAATTTTTCCAGTATCTGGTTGAGCCGTTCCCTGATTTCCTGTTCCGCGACATTTTCTTCAACCGAAGGCCCGCCGGAAGGAATAAAACTTTTCTGCTCATCATCCGAGTCCTCCCTGACCGGGCTTTCCAGCGAAACATCCCAGTTATCCATCCGCTGGCTCATTTCAATAACCTCGCCTTCCTTAACATTCAGGCGCTCGGCCAGCAGTTTTACTTCCGGTTTAAAGCCCTGTGATTCAAGAAGTTTTTTCTCCTTGTTAAGGCCAAAAAATAATTTTCTCTGGGCTTGGGTGGTACCGATTTTGACCAGCCGCCAGTTATCCATAATATATTTCAGGATATAGGCCCTGATCCAGTAAGCGGCATAATAAGAAAATTTAACGCCACGATAGGGATCATATTTTTTTACTGCCTGCACGAGGCCGACATTGCCTTCCTGAATTAAATCAAGAAAATTCTGCATCCAGTATTTTTGAAAATCCATGGCCACCTTGACGACCAGGCGCAAATTAGCGGTTACCAGCTTATACGCGGCATCAGGGTCACCTGTTTCCTGAAAACGAACAGCAAGCTCTTCCGTCTCCTCGCGACTCAGTAACTGATGCTGACTGATTTCCTGCAGATAGCGGTGCAGGGCCGAATGGCCCACTGCCGGCAGGTTTTTATCATCCGGCAGGGCCACCAGAGCATGCAGATTTTCACTGCTCGTTTCCGAGGGCGGAATTTTAACTTTTTTATCCATAAAAATGTCTTAATCAAAAGGAAGTGCCCACAGGGCAGTTAGATAATAATTATAAAGGCTGGAAGAGAACTCCCAGCCTTTATAATAAAAATATAATGCGTTTACCCTGTGAAAATTTACATAGTAATCTAATTCAAAATTTTTTACGAGAGACTTTCCCCACTGAAATCAATACCAGCCATTTTCGCAATCTGCTCCAGAATCTCAGTAGCGCCGTAATAATCAAAACGATCCAGTCGGCGGGCAAAAAGTTTTATGTGTCTGGCCAGGCCGGTATCGGCAGTCAGTAACAGAAGTTCCCCCAGACAGCCATGGGCGGCAAAATCATTCCTGACAAGATATCCATGCAACGTATCCAGCAGGTCTTCCAGTCTTTTCAGGTCTGCCGGAAGCTGATCCTTGGATAATTTTACCTCAAGCGGCCAGGATTGTTCTTCATCCTTGTTGATGTTGCATTTTTTCAGGCAGTCGGCTATGGCTCTAAATAACTCAACAGAATTAAGCGGTTTGGAAATATATCCATTCATGCCGGCGGCAAGACATGCCCGGCGATCTTTTTCCATGGCATGAGCAGTTAAGGCTATAATCGGCAAATCTATCAAATCTGCTTGCCGTCTGATAATTTCGGTTGCCTCTATGCCATCCATTTCCGGCATCTGGATATCCATCAAAACTATATCGAAGACTTCATTCCGGAGAATATCCACAGCCTCGCGGCCATTATGAACAGAGGTAACCACCATGTCGCCACTGTGCAAAACCTCTTCGGCAACCTGTTGATTAATAGAGTTATCCTCAACCAGTAAAACAGCAGTGCCGGCTACTTTCCGCTTTAAGCTTTTTAGATCGTTACATTTATCTTTCCGGTTATAAGTAACGGATGCAAAGTGGGAAAATGAAGTATCAAATAATTCAATGAGTTGCGCTCGCTTTATCGGCTTTCGGAGAAAACCGGCAATCCCGGCCTGATCAGCTATCATTATCTCATTTTCCTTGCCACAGGCAGTAAGCATAATAACAACCGGCAGCTTATCAGGCTGTATATTCCGCTTCATCCGGGCAAAAACCTGTAGGCCGTTTGCGTCAGGCATTTGTTGAGCAAGCAATACCAGTTCATACGCATTATGCTCCTGTTCTTTTTGCAGTTCAGTAAGAACATCAAGCCCACTGGCCGCAGATCCGACCTGCATGCCGAATGATTCCAGCAAATCAATCAGCATGTCCCTTACAGCCGGGCTGCCGTCGGCAACCAGAGCCCTTCTGCCCTGTACCGCCTCGACAATATAAGATAAATCCTCATGGCCAAAGTCAACAACATCACAGATAACAGTAAAGAAAAAAGTGCTGCCCCGGCCCGGCTCACTTTCAACCCGGATATCGCCGCCCATCATCATGACAAGTCGTTTACAGATCGTCAGCCCCAGTCCGGTTCCACCATATTTTCTCGTAGTTGAACCGTCGGCCTGAGTAAAGGGATCAAAAAGAGTATCAATCTGTTCCGGCTCTATACCGACACCGGTGTCACTGACCGAAAACTGCAGTTCCACTCGCTGCCTGGTCTTGTTTTTAACCCTGGCCCGAACCACGACCAAACCCCTTTCAGTAAATTTCAGGCTGTTACTGAGCAGATTAATCAAAATCTGCCGCAGCCGGAGCGGATCACCCCGCAAGCCTGTGGGCACATCACGATCAGCTGCAATAACCATCTCAATTTCTCCTGAAGAGGTAAATTCACAAAACAGGTCGGTCAGGCTGTCAAGCAGTTCGTCAAGGCGAAAATCAGTCTTTTCAATATCGAGCATTCCCGCTTCAACCTTGGAAAAATCAAGAATATCATTGATTATGCCCAGAAGAGAATGGGATGATGAGTTGATAATTTCCAGATATTGGTCAACCTGTTCGGAAACCGGCTGCTGGCGGGAAAGTTCGGACATACCGATAATAGCGTTCATCGGTGTCCGTATTTCATGACTCATATTGGCCAGAAATTCACTCTTGACCTTATTTGCTGTTTCCGCCTCATCCTTGGCTTTTTTCAGTTTCAATGTTCTCTCGGCCACCATCTCTTCCAGATGATCACGATGCCGGGCCAGTTTGCTGTCCCTGTCCTGAATCACGGTCAGCATTTTATTAAACCCTTCTATGAGTTGACCAAGCTCATCCCTGCCGGTCGTTTCCGCCCGCACGGAATAATCTTTTCTTTTAATGACCGAGCTGATTGTCCGGGCCAGGTTAACAATGGGACTGGTAATGGCCTTGCGCAACTTGCCTGAAATAAAAAGAGCTATGGCCAGGGCGATCATACTTACGACCGTCAGAGTTAAACAAAAACGTATTAACCGGTTATGCAGCTCTGCCAGATCGGAACGAATAAAAACCGTACCCAGATTTTCATCCTTGAATTTGATCGGTCGAAAAATTTCAAGGCTGTCATTTATAAAACGGAAACTATCATTCCCAGGCTCGGGCCACTCCGGCGGCCGGGCAATATTATTCCTGACATAACGGGCAAAAATATCACCTCCCCCGGTATATATTCCGGCGGCTATAATATGAGGTTCGGCCTGCAAAGCGGCCAGTGTTTCTTCCGCAGCGCTCTGATCCCGGAAGGAAAGCGCCGCCGTACTGTTACTGCCGACAATATCCGCCTGGATAACCAGATTCCTTACCATGGTTTGCCTGACAATATGCTGATCATAGACCAGCAAAAAAAGACCGGCCACAAACATAGCCACACAGTTTGTCAGGGTAGCCAGAAGAATTATCTTTTGTTTTATGGAGAGATTGTGTAAAAAGCGCATCCGGTATTACCCCGTCATTGACAATATGGATGACGGATTTTATTATTTACTAATTTATCATGTAACAACTCACGGGGGTAGCGGTTAATTTCCATAAGCCCCTGTGTTTGTAACTGGTTACAGGGTGCAGGTAAACGACCAGCGGGAGACTCCGGGATATTTTTGCGATCAGGCCGGCACCCTTCGGGCATAAACTCCGCGTATTAGTCAAACGTAAGCCGGACTGATCTCAAAAAAATCCGGTGTCCTGTGAGCAGTTACTTTATCATTAAAAGTAACTGCTCATGGGGTAAGCGCCTTTAAAAACAGGGTATAAACTCCGACTCCGAATATATGGTACCCTGTAAGCAGTTACCATTAAAGTTATCTGCCAATCAGTTTAACATACTATCGGCATGTGGTAAATTAATAACAATCATTCAATCCGGCGACTTTTGGACACTAATGAAAAATATAAGAAATTTTAGCATAATAGCACATATCGACCATGGGAAGTCAACCTTGGCTGATCGTCTTATCCAAACCTGCGGCATGGTAAAAGACCGTCAGTTCAAGGAGCAGCTTCTGGATAATATGGATATTGAACGGGAAAGAGGCATAACAATCAAGAGCCAGACAATATGTCTGCCCTATAAGGCCGAAGACGGCAAAAATTATATCCTTAATCTGGTTGATACCCCCGGCCATGTTGATTTCAGCTATGAGGTTTCCAGGGCGCTCAACTCCTGTGAAGGTGCGTTGTTACTTATTGACGCTTCCCAGGGAATTGAGGCCCAGACCCTGGCCAATCTCTACCTGGCCATGGAAAATGACCTGGAGATTATTCCGGTTATAAACAAAATAGACCTGCCCTCAGCCGACCCGGAAACAGTTGCCCTGCAAATTGAAGAAGATCTCGGCCTGGACAGTGACCTGGTTCAGATGTGTTCCGCCAAGACCGGCGAAGGGGTAGCGGATATCCTTGAGGCTATTGTTAAAATTCTGCCGCCTCCCGAGGGTGATGTTAATGCCCCGCTTCAGGCTCTGATTTTTGACGCCAACTATGATCCGTTCCGGGGCACGGTTATTTCCTGCCGGATCATTAACGGTCGGGTAAAGGCGGGTGATAGAATTATTTTCATGTCAAATATGGCGGAATACCGGGTTGAAGAGGTAGGAATTTTTCATCTCCAGCGTCGGCCGGTAAAGGAATTGCAGGCTGGAGAGGTCGGTTATATTCTGGCTGGGATAAAAACCGTCAGTGATACCAGGCCCGGCGACACCATAACTCTGAAAGCAAATCCAGCCGCAGAACAGCTGCCCGGTTTCCGGGAGATACAGCAGGTTGTTTTTTCTTCCATTTATCCCATCAGCACCGATGAATATGAAAATCTGGCCACTGCCATGGAAAAGCTGAAATTAAATGACGCAGCCCTGACCTTTCAAAAAGACTCCTCAAACGCCCTGGGGTTCGGTTTTCGCTGCGGTTTCCTCGGACTGCTCCACCTTGAGGTTATCCAGGAGAGACTGGAAAGAGAATTCGATCTTCCCATTATCCTTACCGTTCCCTCGGTATGTTATCATTTTTATCTGCAGGACGGCGCCATGCTCGAGGTGGATAATCCGGCCCATTTCCCTGATCCTGCCGGCATTGACCGAACCGAGGAACCATTTATCAAGGCGACGATTCTCATGCCGGATCGTTATATGGGCACGGTTATGAACCTGTGCATGGAACGACGGGGAGAGAACACCAACTATCATTACCCAATGCCGGGCCGTATAGAACTTACCTGCGAACTGCCCCTGGCCGAGGTTATTTATGACTTTTACGACAAGCTGAAGTCAATTACCCAGGGGTATGGTTCCTTTGATTACGAGCTGCTCGATTACCGTCCCAGTGATCTGGTCAAACTCGACATTCTGGTCAATGGTGAACGGGTTGACGCCCTTTCCCAGCTTGTCCACCGTTCAAATGCCAGGGCCAGGGGACTGCATGCCTGTGAACGGCTCAAGGAGGAAATTCCCCGCCAGATGTTCAAAATCGCTATCCAGGGAGCAATCGGCGGGACAATTATCTCCCGGACAACCATATCGGCCCTGCGCAAGGATGTAACGGCAAAATGTTATGGCGGCGACATCAGCCGGAAACGGAAATTGCTCGAAAAACAAAAGGCAGGTAAAAAACGGATGAAAACCGTGGGTAATGTGGATATTCCCCAGAAGGCCTTTCTTGCCGTGTTGAAATCGGAACAAACATAATCGGCCTTTTTTCTCAGCAGTAACAGCAGTTCTTCATATTTTTGTAAGCGTTCACCAGCACCTCACGGAGTCTACGCTTACCTCTTCGCCCGTTTGGGCCTTCTCGAATAGCACAAGTATGCTTCGAAGTCCCAAACG